>JBILGL010000603.1:0-2935 GCA_044351075.1 Isosphaeraceae bacterium
TGTCAGCAACTTCGAAAAGAATCGCCCGTTCTTCGGGAATAAGCCTGGCATTGATCTGAAGAAACTGGCCGTTGTTGCTTTTGTTCAGGATGACGAATCGAAGGAAATTCTCGGGGCAACCACAGTCGATGTGGTTGAATCGCCTTGATTGCATTCTGAATCCCAAGATCAGATAATCAAAATCAATAATGAGCCGGGCAGGTGGCGATCACCCGTCCGGCTTTTTCTTCGCCCTTTCAGTTCAGAAAACAGACAGATCATTACATGCGAAATTGCAATCTTCATTTCGCAGTTATGAGCTTTCTAATCAACATTTTAGGTTGTGGCTCGGGCGATTCAGCCACGACTTCGGCTTCAGCTGGCGAAAATAAGTCGATGTCGCCTGCCGAAGTTCAGAAAGAACTGGAAAAGCTCTCGCCACCAGCTTCCGGAAAAGCCAGCTTAGAGAAGAAATCATATCAAAAAAGGCCGGTGTTTAGCCGGCCTTTCTTACTCGCTTCTTATGCCTGAATCATGAACATCAGGGCGTCGGGTAAAACCCGCCATAGGCGATCAGATTACCACCGCCAATCGGTATCGATACATGGTTGATACCATCAAATCGGCCTTGTGTCAGATAGACGTTAACCAGCGAACGTCCTACCTGGAAAGTGCTTGTCGGGCTGATGTAGGTGTTGCCGCCAACATAAGCGCCCACCCCACCTTCGGAAGTGCCTTTCGCCGGTTGAACGTTCAGGCCAATATCGCGGCCGACGATAAAATCAGCTCCATTTCTGAATTCCAGATTCCCTTTCACAGTCATCCAGTTCAGGTCTCGACCAACTTTCAATCCTGTGCCGCCGTCAAACACAGCGCCATTGAAAACATTCAGCGTATCAAGATCGCCGCCTGTGATAATTGAACCACCTGGCTGAATGGAATTGACAGCAATTCGCCAGACGGAGCTCGTTCCTGGAATATTCACCGTACCGGAAAGATCCATCGTGCGGTAACCCAGGATAGAACCAATTTTGCCGCTCGTGATCATAATATCTGAAACGTGCAGCAAGTTATCCTGTCGGCCAACCTGGACAGAAAACTGCTCAGCCTGGTTCCGCGGACGATAGCGAGCAAATGGCTCAATAATCAGTTCTGAATTTTCGGTCGTGCCATCAACCACCAGCTTAACGCGGCCACCTGTATCAGGATAAGCCCGAATCACACCTGCCGTTGACCGTCGCTCAAGCGGCGTGTTCAGCCACGCCACCCATTTCTCGCCATCAATATCCTGAATCACCGTTCCCATTCCGCCATCTGCAGAGTAGGAGATGACTTTTCGCCCACGGACCGTAACGGCTGTAAATTTGTTGCCCAGCCTCACGAAATTCTTGGAATTCGGATTGCTATTTGATGGCTTGGGATATTGTGAATTTACAGGTGGTGCCTGCAGGACCTGAACCTGGGCCAGTAAGGCCCGCTCTTCAAGCTCATGGCTACTAAGGCATGGTGCGAACGAACGCAATTTACGCGATTGGGAACGATCCTCTTTGGCGGCCATCGTGCGACTCCTTTCGACTCGATGCCCTCAGGGTCACGTCATGGGAACGATCCAGCCCATAAAATCACCCGGAATTGATACTTCACTCATCGGCAACCACTCGCCCGATCCTCATCTACAATTAATTCCGCAAACTTACCAAGTTATCGATATTAACGAATAGTAAATCTGGGATAAATAGAAAGACCCTGTCACAAAATAACTGATTGAGTCGGTCCACCGACTCTCATAGAGTATTGGTATTCATACAAAAGAAGCCCCTGAAGGAGAAGGCAGATGTATCATGCCATGAACCGACGTCATTTCACGCTTGCTGCTGCAATCATCGCTGGGCAAGGCATGACGGCAGATGATTTCCCACCCATTATTGACACGCACCAGCATCTCTGGGACTTGGGCCGACTGCGGCTGAAGTGGATTGGCAAGGGAACGATACTGGATCGGAATTTTTTGGCGGATGATTATGCCACCGCCACAGCGGGCCTCGGAGTGGCTCAGGCAGTTTATATGGAAGTGGCGGTAGTGCCCGAAGACCAGACAGCCGAAGCCAAATGGGTGAGTGACCTTTGTGCATCAAGATCGAGCCCGACCCGGTCGGCAATAATATCGGGATTACCGGCCTCGGCAGGATTTGCAGGATATCTAGACCAGTTTAAAGGAAATCCTTATATCAAGGGCCTTCGATGTGGCGTTCAAACGGAGCCAGGCAATGCCGGGAAAGTTGTTTCAAATGCATTTATCAGCGGGATTCGCGAGCTTGGCCGACGGAATTTGAGTTTTGACCTGAACATGGGCGGCGATGATCTGGAATATGGATTTCAACTTGTTCAGGCATGCCCTGAAACGAGATTTATTATGGACCATTGCGGCAATCCGGACGTTCGTCAGCCACCGTCAGAAAAATGGATAAAAGGTATTGAAAACCTGGCGAAAAAGCCAAACGTTTCGGCCAAAATTTCAGGCATTATTGCCCGTGTGGATCAGCAAAAACCGCTGGTGCCACAGCTTGCACCATTTGTGAACCGGGTTTGGAATGCATTTGGCCCTGATCGGGTCGTCTTTGGTGGCGACTGGCCGGTTTGCCTGAACGGAGGTACTTATGCCCAGTGGGTTAATGCCCTGCGGGAGATTGCCGCCGGACGAACTCGGGCCGACCAAGCCAAGCTCTTTCATGACAACGCTCTGGGCGTTTATCGACTGGAGAAAGTATAAACTTTCTCATTTCAGCATTGGTCAATTAACAGCCACTGCCGAGGCTCGCGGCAGTCGTGGCTCGGCATGGGCCGTCCATTTGCCATCCGATGCCCAGGCGATCACCTCCGCACTGCCGGGGTCGCGATTGAGCGGAGATGGTAAATGGCCACGATTACGAATTTGACTGATTAACTCCTCACCCAG
>JBILGL010000604.1:0-2933 GCA_044351075.1 Isosphaeraceae bacterium
TGAAAAACATTCAATGACGACTGGCTCCCAATCAGAAGATCGTCCTTGAGCCTCCTTTCAACTAATACTGATCAAACGGCATGGATCCTGATGAAAATGGGAGTGACGAATTTCTTTGATTATTTCAAAATGAGAAAAGTCGATCAGTGGCTGTCATGTGTTGAGTTAAAATCCATTGAGCCTCTGCATCAATCATCAATCAATATTGATCCAGTCATAGGGAAATCGCTGGCAGCAAGCAGATGAACGACCACCAGGAAACTGAGCCGACTGAACAGCATTGCCCCGGGCCCGACTGCCTTTCGCACTGGCTGCGCTGGATGACCGCGGGCCAAAAGCCTGCCGAAAACACGCCAGCGATGCTCAGCCAGACGATGCTTTTTGCGTCATCCTCATACGACGACGCTGCCCCTGCCATTCGCAACATTCCTGAATTTCAACAGGCGGTTGAAACACTGGCCTACAGCATCTTCAGGCTGAATAACAATCGGCTGACACGGGCGGAACGGCCACGGCTGGAAAATCTGGTTGAAAATGCGATTTTCAAATGCGACCGCTTTCTTTCGAAGCTTTCAGTGGCAATTGAGCCCGCCGTTCTCACGGAATACCAGCACTTGCGGCAGGAATTTGCCGAGCAAAGGCGGCTGGCCTTGATTCAGCGGCGCGTTTCGCAGGGCATCAAAGTGCGGCTTGAGCAGATTGAAAGCCTGAGCCCCGATGAATTTGAGGAATTTGTGGGTGAAGTCTTTGAGGCCTTGGGTTATGCCGTTGAGCATGTCGGCGGCCCGGGCGATAACGGGGCTGACCTCAAGCTGTCACGCGGGCCTGCATCGTTCGTAGTTCAGTGTAAGTATTTCCGCAAGGGGCTGGTCGGCTCACCGGATCTCCAGAAATTTCTTGGCACGATTCATCAGACGGGCAGCCAGAAAGGTTTCTTCGTGACAACATCAACCTTCAGCCTCTCAGCCGAAAAATTTGCCGCCAGTCAGCCGATTGAACTGATTGACGGGCCAAGGCTTGCAGATATGGTGCGTGAGCTCGTAGCACTCGACAAATCAACGGGCGAGCCTTCTGCCTCGCTATTTTAAGCAAGAGATGTTGATCTTTCGGGAATTGGTCGGTGACGAGCGACAACACGACCTAATTCGTGGTCTAGAATAATTTTAGGCAGACGCTTGACCGGGGCGGACTTGCCGAATAGTCTTGAAATAGAGTGGTGTGTCTAACCGAGATGTTCACCACCAGCCAGTCAAGGATGACGACGACGATGAGTACGACGGAACCAATGCACGAGCCACTGAAAACACTGACTTTACCGCCGGGGCTTGACGACGTTACCGGACTGGTTGAAATTGACATGAGCGCCATCGTTCAGGTCATGTCAGACCATGCCCAGCAACAATATCTGCTGAGCAGACACCAGGCCGATAAATTTCGCCGCCAGCTCTGGAATCGATTGGCCGACGTGCTCAACGATGTCGGCGGCAATTTCGTCACCGAGAATAACTGATCTGCCTTCGATCCAAAAACGGAAAGGGCCGGGATGGCTCGCCTTCTGGTTTGTGTGACTGGCTCGGTCGCCGCGATCAAAACGACCCAACTGCTTGAAAGCCTTGGCGGCAAAGGATATGAAATCCGTGTCGCCCTCACACATGCCGCCGATTATTTCCTGCCTGAGTGGCAACAGGTCAGGGCCAGCGATCGTATCGGTTTTTATCGAGATGCCGACGAGTGGCCAAAATCTGGCTGGAATCGGGGTGACGACGTTCTTCACATTGAGCTTCGGCGATGGGCCGATGCCATGCTGATTGCCCCGCTGGATGCCCACACGCTGGCCAAATGGGCCAATGGTCTGGCTGATAATCTCGTTACCAGCATCATCCGGGCTTGGGATTTTTCCAAGCCATTGCTCTTCGCCCCAGCCATGAATACGCTGATGTGGCAAAACCCCATCACCCGCCGGCACCTCGCTCAAATTCTCGCCGACCTTGATGAAATTTGGCCGGATCATCGCCATCTTGATTCACTTGACGAGCTAATCAAAAAATTCACTCGACAGCATAAGCCGGTTCGGCTGATCGCCCCTGTTGAAAAAACGCTGGCCTGTGGCGATATCGGCCCCGGCGCAATGGCTGAAATTGACGATATCGTCGCCCTGGTTCAGCAATTCATAGAGCCGAATCTGGCCCTCGAATAATGTTTCATTTCTTTCGCTTGCCTGCATAGTTACCATCAGGCTGCTCGACTGTCAGGCCGCTGATCTCGCCCTTCTCATTTTGTTCAAAAACGAGATGAAAACCCGGCAGGCCGTCGAATTGAAATCGCAGGCCCTTGCCTGAAACCAACCGATAAACCGGCTGACCCGGTAATGAAGCCGAAAGCTGATTTCCCTGTTTTATAATTGTAATTACCTGTGTCGCCAGCTCATATTCACCTGCAAGCTGATTCAGGAATTTTTCGTCTGAAAGTCTTGCGTCAGCCGCCCTTTGAAAGAGAATCGGCGGCGTCATTGGCTCCAGGTCAATCAAAACCGAGGCTATTTCGCCGGTAGCATCCGTCTGGAAAATAAAACGCCTGTTTTCAAATGCATCATCCTCAGGCTTCACTGATTTGGCCACAAACTGGTCATAATGCCAATGCTCAAGCGCAAATTCAGTGATTCCATATCTCACTTTCATTTCATTTTCTTTGATTTCAAATGCAATTCGACCATAGCCGGGGTTTGCAAATGTGCCTGAAAAAGCCTTTAATTCATGGCTTGGCCGTGTGCCGGCCACTCGTGTCTGTTTCGACTTCACACCCGCCTGATTTTTAATCGCCCTGGCCGCCGCCACTTTTTCAAGTGCCTGTCTGGACCAGTCGATCGGCTCCATCTTCAGCAATCGGTCGGCAATCATTGGGCAGATCACCCCCGGTAGCCCTGAGCCCGACTG
>JBILGL010000605.1:0-2925 GCA_044351075.1 Isosphaeraceae bacterium
GTGATTTCTTTCTCGCGGGTATAGGCAAGAAGTGTTGCAATATCCGATTCATCACGAGGTGCAAAAACGGCGAGCGGCAATTGTTCCCAGAGGCTGGAATCTGTCGAATAACCTGATAGTTTTACATTTTCTGCGACAAAATAGCCGCGAAAGACGTCGCCCAGATCGTCGCGCAACATTTTCTGGAGCTTGAGATTCATCGTTGGATGCGCGCCGGAAGTTTATGTGATCAAGAGATTTACTGAAATATTACCAGAGTGCGGCTGAAGTTTTAAGCCCCCTGCGATTCCTGGGCCGATTGTTTTTTTCGCAGTTCGGCAATGCGAATCCGTTCCTGCCGGAAAGTCTCGCCAATTTCGAGATTAAAAGGCCCAAATCGGCCCAGCGGCTTGACGTCAGGGCCCCGCATCTGGCTGATACAGCGATAGCAGATGGCCACATCAGGCACAATTTTCCAGAGCACCAGATCAAGCAATGCCGAGGCCAGAAGCACACCATACGTGGCCAGTGGGCGATTGAGATACCAGAACCAAGTGGCCAGAGCGAAGCCGGAAACGACAATAAAGAGGCCGAGGCCCTGTGGGAAATCCTTCTGAATGTAGAGTTTATCGGTGCCGCAGTAAGGGCAGTGGCAAACCCCCTCAGCAGCGACTGCGTTGGCTCTCGCCGCCCTGACCTGACCGCATGACTGGCAACGGAATTCCGGAGCTGATTCTGAATCCCTCACTCGATTGATTGCCCCACATTCCGGGCATTCGTAAGTCAATTCCATCACACCCTCAGGCTGGTCATTACGGGAAAGAGGCGTCTTTCAATCAATAATATCTCAAAAAACATCAGCAAATGACAACACATTCATACCATTTGATGAAAGAAATGATCGCTCAAATAAAATGAGCGATGGATTTCCAGTGTTTTAATTGCATAATCAATAAATTGAAATCATCAAGTCAGAAATTGTATCTCCATCAAAAATGAAAATGCAATTTCGGTTTGACGTATATCAGGCTGGACTAAGCGGCTTAGAATTTCGCCATTTCATCGGCATGATAGCTGGACCGCACAAATGGCCCGCTGGCGACATCGGCAAAGCCTAATCGCCGTGCGAGCTCGCCCAGCCGATCAAATTCCTCTGGCGGCAAGTATCGCAAAACCGGCAGATGCCGCGGTGATGGCTGCAAATACTGGCCCATGGTGACAAGGTCGCAGCTGGCAGCGCGGAGGTCGGCCAAGGTCTCTAAAATCTCTTCGGTTGATTCACCCAGACCCAGCATCAGCCCTGATTTCGTTCGAATATCGGGAGCAGCCTTTTTCACATAGGCCAGCAGCTTCATACTGACTTCATACTGGGCCTTACGCCTGACAAACTGTTGAAGCCGGTTGACCGTCTCCATGTTGTGGTTAAAAACTTCGGGGCGAGCCTCAAGCACAATATCAATGGCCCGCTCGTCGCCATTAAAATCAGGAGTAAGCACCTCGACCGTGGCCCCTGTGCGTTCACGAACCGCCAGAATACAACGGCGGAAATGGTCAGCGCCGCCATCGGCAAGATCGTCACGCGTTACAGATGTAATAACAACATGCCGCAGGCCCATACGAGCAGCGGCTTCTGCCAGGCGATCGGGCTCGTCGGCGGCCACATCCTCAGGCTTACCACGTTTCACGGCACAAAAGCCGCAGGGCCGTGTGCAGGTTTCGCCCAGCACCATGAACGTTGCGGTTTTTCGCGACCAGCATTCAGTGCGATTGGGGCATTTGCCGCTTTCGCAAATGGTTTCAAGGTTTAAGTCGGCGATCAGGTCGCGTGTGGAGCCAATTCCGCCTGCGGCTGGTAAAGGCCTTTTCAGCCATCGGGGCAGTGCCGGTCGCCAGCCAGGGCTGGGCAAGAGGGGCTCTTCCTGCTGAATGTTGCCGATCTGAACGAGCGATTCACCTGCGGACATCGTATTTCAGCCAACCTCCGGCAGCGGCGACAAGCCGTAATTCTCTGTAAAAACCGGTCCGGCACCAAGCCGAAACCGTGTCCGAAATTCCTGCACCAGCCTTGCCCTCAGCCTCGATGGCGATACAGGCCGCAGCCGCACCGCTTCCATCGATGTCTGCCGCAGCGGCCGATGGTCAGGCCCCGGTTCGCTGAGCACCTCAAACTGACGCATGTAAGGCCCCACATTCAGCAGGAACCCATAGTGTACCATATTCCGTAAAACCGAAACGCCAAGTGCCGCAACTCGCCGACCAGCAACAAAAAGCCCGCTGTGGGGTTCGTCAGCATTTGCATTGACATCAAAATCAGCCATGACTTCTGTCAGGGCCTGTTCAACCTTCAGCAGAAATTCATCAGCCGAATCGGCCAGAGTGCCGAGATCGCCGATCAAATATCCCGCCAACTGGCCCGGCACATGCAGCCAACAGCCGCCGCCACGGGCAATCCACCTGGGGCTGAGGCCTTCAGCACACAGTTCGTCATCATCCGGCACAATATGGGCCCGGCTGCCACTGCGGCCAATCGTGATTGCAGGCCGATGCTCACATAAAATCAAGGCCACCTGCCCTGATTCCTCCAGCTCGAAAATCAATCGCCGCTGAGCTGCAATAATATCTGCAACATCTGCTTCAGCAATGAGATAAACAGTCAACTCCGGCCGACCGGGATCAATCTCCGGTTGACCTTTTTCTAATAGCAATTCAGAGAGATCATGACATTCATGCTCATTCATGATTCTATTTTATACTTTGAAGCGAATTTTCAACAGAGGAAGACTGCCATAGAAAGACCTTTTAAGATATTTTATTTGATTCCATTTTTTTGAAGTCTTGACACACCTTGAACAATCTGTTCTTCTGAACACTATTCAATCATCAGATACCCGATCGAATCAAAACGGCCACCTTCAATGATGCGCAACAGATACCTGCTTCGGCTGA
>JBILGL010000111.1:0-9933 GCA_044351075.1 Isosphaeraceae bacterium
CGGTGAGGCAGGCAGCAAGCCCAGCCCAGACGGGGTCCTGAAGAAAAGCCTGCGGATCAGCCGCACAGGCTTTGACATGGTCTTTGATCTCTTTACCACGCAGGCCGTGTTCACGTATCGCGGCCAGAACCTGCACGAGAGCGTCTTGTGCAAGGTGAATAGGCACTCCGGCCCCGGTGATTTGCTTGATATTCATCGCCTCTTCGCCTTTATCTGCCGGGCAACTCCATCCCGGAAAGATATCAGACGAGGCCATTGGCCGGAAAGTTCCGCCGAAAGCAACAGAGCCGTTGGTGAAGCTGGCCGAGAGTGCTTAGCGAGGCTGGCCGCCAGCAGGCGGAATGATCGACGAAGCACCGCCGGGGCCGATCGGCTTGGGGCCTCCCGTAGGAAGACCACCGATACCGCCGGATGGGAGCTGAAGCGGCGAACTACCGAGGCCGGGCAGTGGTTGCCGAGGTGCGGCGGTGGGTGCTGGCTGTTGTGGTGGCTGACCAGCCGGCGGCAGCAACTGGCCTGGGAGCGCAGCGGCCGATGGCCTGGGAATCGAAGGGGTGAAGGTGTCGGCCGGAGCGGGTGGCAGTGGGGCCGGAAGTGGCGCGATGGGGTTGGCCCAGACATTGGCCGTGGCGGTCAGCAGATTACCATAGCCCTGACCGGTCGGGTTATTGGAGCCGAGAAACTTGATCGCCGTTTCAACATCGCCACTTTGCTGGGCCATCAGGCCGAGGTTGGTGGTGGCCCCCCAGCGATACATGAAGAAGAAGGGCCGCTCGGGGCTGGGGTCGGGTGTCAGGCGAAGGGTTTCGTTGAAGAAGAAGCGAGCCTGGCGGATGTCGTCTGCCTTAAGGTCGGCCTCGCGGTCGTTGCGGCGAGCCGCGTTATCAAGGTAGCAGAGAGCCAGAAAATAGGTGCTGTAGAAGTCAATGACCTTCTGGACTTCAGGCGGAATGGGCGTGACTTTATCGCGCAGAAGGGCATTTTCAGTGAACCGCATCGTGACGTATTTTTCAATGGCACTGGCCGTTTCGCCGCGAAGCTGATCGGTGCGGGCGGCCAGCAGTGGGAGCTTGTAATCAAAGATCTGGATGGAGAACTGAGCAGCCTGCACAAATTCAGGGTTGGTAAAGAGGAGCGATTCAACCGTGAGCGGCAGTTCCCACATGCGCACATCTTTCACCCGCGGCTTGATCGCGTCCATAAAAGCTGCACGCAGGCTGGCGACATCGCGGAAGAGTATCATGCGGTTCTTACCCGACAGGCGATCCTGCAAAAGACGCATGCGGGGCGTGATGTAGCCAGTTCCCAGATCGGCCATGATGGTCAGTTCGCCAGTGGCGAGATCGGCCGAGGTCGGGCCATAGCCTTGTGCACCGGCAAGCTGCATGGCGGCGAGAATGCGGGGGTCGCGAATGGCTTCGTCAAGCGTGGCGACCGATTTGCCATCAGCCGTCAGCAAGGGCAGGCCGACGCGGCAGTCAAAAAGATACGCCTTGCCATCCACCAAAGCCACGGAAAGATATTGCTCAGGAGCACGCGAGCTGACCAGCATGCCGACATCAATACCGATCTGGCGGGCAAGATCCATGAAGATCCAGGTGCGTTCGGCCCACTGGGGGTTTACTTCCGTGGCCATGGCCCTGAGGATACAGTCGTAGGGGCGAGCCTGGGCCTGAAGGCTTTTGCCGGGCGGGGCAAGCGAGTTGGGCGGCACCAGCATGACGTGGGTGGTGATCCAGTCAAAGATGCGCCGAAGGCGAGTCAGGTTATCGCCATCGCCTGCAATGCGGTTGGCCAGGCCGTAGTACATCATGCAGTCTTCGATATGGCGGGCATCGCGAATCGAGAATTTCGGCTCCTGCATACCTCGGACAGCGGTATCCGGCAGGCCAAGTTCCAGCAAATAGGCCATGCTTTGCTGGCTCAGGTTGAAATCAGCCCCGGTGGCATTCCGGTTGAAATACTGGTTGAGCTGTTCGGTGGCAATGGTGAAGTTGTCGCCGCCGGGGTTCGTACCGGCCGTGGCGAGCAGATGCAGTACGCTGTCGAGAATAGCGGCCTGCTGCACGATCTGCGGGTTGGTGGAATCGCCAACCGCTTGCCCCTGATTGATTTCAAGCGTGGTCGATGCCGAGCTGGCCGTAGTCGAGCTGCTGGGGCGAGTGATCACGCCGGATGGCTGCCTGCTGGCCTTTTTCTGGGGTTGTTCGACACCACAGCCTGCGACAAGAAGCGGGAGAATCAGTAGCGGAATGAGGCGAAAATAGCTGGCGTAAGAGTGATTCACGGCGAATTCTCAGGTTTGGCAAAGCAGAGGCGGTCGAGTGTCTCTAAGACCGGAATGAGACCGTCAATAATAATTATATTGTGCCATCTGGCATTGATTTCGGCGAGCCCCCGCCGAAGTGGCCGATTCAAAAATACCTCAAGATACTGTCGGTTAGGATGGTTGCTTCAACTTTTCCGGAAAATACCCGAGTGCCGTTTCTGGAAGGTTCAATGCGTCAAACCGGCAGCAAATCATGCCGAAATCGGGCTTGACGCCCTGCCCTGTTTCGTTGAAATTTGCCGGTATTCAAAAGCCGCAACTGGCCGGAAAGTCGCCGGCTGCAGCGAAAAATGGCCCAAGTAATGGATTCAGGTGTCGCCATGAGCTTAATCCCGCAGCCTGCCAGACTTGTGAGTGTCGGCGATGTGACATTCGGCCACGGGCAGCCGCTGGCCCTGATTGCCGGGCCTTGCGTTATGGAACCGCATGGCATGACCGAGTTTATCGCCAGCGAGCTGAAAAAGATCTGCGGCCGGTTGGGTATGCCTCTGGTCTTCAAGGCATCGTTTGACAAAGCCAACCGAACATCTAAAAGCTCGTTTCGCGGGCCCGGGATCGAGGCAGGGCTTGAAGTTTTCAAGGGAATCAAGCAGGAATTCGGCCTGCCCGTCACCACTGATGTGCATGAATCGCATCAGGCGGCACCAATTGCCGAAGTGGTTGATCTGCTTCAGGTTCCGGCATTTCTGGCTCGCCAGACCGACCTGCTTGAAGCCTGTGCGGCCACCGGCAGAGCAGTGAACGTGAAAAAAGGCCAATTCATGGCCCCCTGGGATATGGCCCATGTTGTGGCAAAGCTGGATTCAGCCGGTGCCAAAGGGGTGATGCTCACCGAACGCGGCACAACCTTCGGCTACGGCCGGTTGGTCAACGATATGCGAGCCATTCCGGTGATGAAATCAACCGGTGCCCCGGTCGTCTTTGACGCCACTCATTCCGTCCAGCTCCCGAGCGCCGGTCAGGGCGTCACCGCCGGCGAACGTGACATGGTGCCCTATCTGGCAAGGGCTGCCGTAGCCGCAGGCTGCGACGCCGTTTTTCTGGAAGTGCATCCAAACCCGGAACATGCCCTTTCCGATGGCCCCAACGCCCTTTTTCTCAAAGACCTTGAGCCACTCCTGAAGCAGCTTCTGGCCATCCGTGAGGCCATTTCGCCAGCGAGCTAAAAAGCTTCTTAAACGCTTGTCAACAAGGACGTTCAGATCGCTGTGCCGTCGCGAAGAATCGCGTTTCTTGGAACCACGACAATCTTGTCGCTGATCGTGTGTGTCGGCGATTCCACGCTGGTTTCCACCAGCCCAGCCTTGTTAATAATCTGCACATCCCGGCCAATACGCGGGTTTTTGTCAATAATGGCGTTCTCAATCAAACAGCCCGAGCCAATTCCCTTGATCGGGCTCCCGGCCGCAAGGGCTGCGGCGGCCTCGGCATTGGTTTCATATTCATCAATACCCATGATGTAGCTGTTGCGAATCGTCACATTCTCACCAATCACGGCACGCACGCCGATGATCGAATTCTCGATCACGCAGCCCTTGCCAATTTCGCATCCATCGGAAATCAGGCTGTTGGTGATCTCGACCTTCTCCAGCCTTGAGCATGGCAGGTATCGCGGACGCGTAAAGACCGGGTTGCCCTCGAACACAAACTCAAATGGCGGAACAGGTTTCGTCAGGTCGATATTGGCTTGGTGAAAGGCCCCAATCGTACCGATATCTTCCCAATAACCATCAAAAAGATGGGCTTGCACCTTCCGATTGCGGATCGCTGCCGGAAAGACCTCACGGCCGAAATCGGTGGCATTGTCGGTCGTGAGCATCTCAATAAGCGTTTTCCGGTTAAAGAGATAGATGCCCATACTCGCCAGAAAGCTGCGGCCCCTGGAAGCAATGCCCTGGCGGTCGATCCAGTCGGGCGTCACTCGCATGCGGTTCAGGGCTTCGTTGGTTTTCGGCTTTTCTTCAAAACTGGTAACTTGACCGCCAGCATCAAGTTGCATCACACCGAAGCTGCGGGCCTGGCTGTCGTCCACCGGCAGGGCGGCAATCGTCACGTCGGCCTTTGAAATCAGGTGCGTACGAATCATCTCCTGAAAATTCATACGATAAAGCTGGTCGCCGGAAAGGATCAGCACGAGGTCATACTTCTTTGAAAGTACCTCAATATTGCGGCGAACTGCGTCGGCTGTGCCTTGATACCAGCCTTCGTGCTGCATCGTCTGCTGGGCGGCGAGAATTTCAACAAAGCCGCCGGAAAACGGGTCGAATTTGTAGGTATTGGCAATATGGCGATGCAGGCTCAGCGAATTAAACTGAGTCAGTACATAAATTTGAGTCATACCCGAGTGAATACAGTTGGAAATCGGAATGTCGATCAGCCTGTATTTCCCGCCAATCGGAACGGCGGGCTTGGATCGGCTCTTGGTCAAAGGATACAAACGTGTGCCCCGACCACCGCCCAAAATGAGTGATACGACTGATTGCATGGAGAGCTTTCCGCCCAGTTTCTCGCCGGTTTTCCGGCAGTGATTGAATTCATTCAGAGCCGAAAATCCAGCCCTTATTTATGATGCCGTATTTAAGCATATTATTCAAAACCATGCAAATATGATGTTTTTGTCGAAATTATTAAGCTCCGACTCAAATGATCAATTCAGATGACGCCTGCCAGTTCCTGCGGTATTTTATGACAGAGACTTTTTCCGCCGAACCCGATTTCGCCCCGAGCCACCGCCAAAATGACACCGCTGCTCTTCCTAACTGCCTTTGTCATGATGCTTTGGGCACGTCTGGCTCTCCGATCCATTCGACTGGCCCTGGCATCGCCCCGATTAACCGGCATCACCGGCCCGCCGCCTTCCGCCGAAAATCTGCCCCAAATCATTGCCATTGTGCCCGCCCATAACGAAGAAAATGGCATTTCAGCCATTGTCAATGGAGTGCTTCGGCAGAATTGGCCGCCAGATAAGCTCCGGCTGATTGTCGTTAACGACCAATCAACTGACCGCACTGGTGCGATTCTTGATGAACTGGCTGAAAAGCCAGAATTCAGCGGTCGATTGCTGGTCATTCATGGCGAAAAACGGCCGCCGGGCTGGGCCGGGAAAACCTGGGCTGTGCATCAGGGCGTGCTGGCGGCCAGGGCCGATGCAGCATGGCTTTGGATGATCGATTCTGACATGCGCCTAAGCCCTGAAATTCTCGCTGTGGCTTGGCAGCATGGCCAGGCTCAGCAGGCTGATCTCGTCAGCCTGACTGCCGGGGTTGATGCCACGACCGTTGCCCAGCGATCAACCGCTCTGGCCATGATTCACCTGCTCTGGCAGCTTTATCCATTGCCTTATGTCAATCAATCCCAAAGGGCTGAGGCTCTGGCCCACGGGGCTTTTGTTCTGATCAGACGCCAGACATACGACAAAATAGGCGGGATAGAGTCGCTGCGGCAGGAAATTATTGAAGACATTCGCCTGGCCCAGCGTGTGAAGGCCTCTGGCGGCGTACTGGCCGTTCATGCCGCCCCACGGCTGACACGTACCGATTTTTACGGATCAGTGCGAGACATCCTTAACGGCCTGCGAAAAAACGCCTATGCCGGGATGGATTACATGCCACATAAGTTTTGGACAGGCCTTGTATTCGGCATCCTTTTCACCTGGCTGCCGCTGGTAGCAACACTGCTCGGTTTTGGGCTGATTTTAGCTGGCGGCATCGCTTTCAAACCGCTGGTGCTTCTGGCCGTGGGCCTTGCCGGCTGGCTCTTTCAGGCCCAGAGCCTGCTGCCGATTGTGATTTATCTCGATTTGCCAAAAATATATGCCCTGAGCCTGCCGGTGGGCGGGTCGATTTATATGTACGCCTGTTGGCTGAGCTACTGGGATTTTGTGCGTGGCCGGGTCGTTTGGCGGGGCCGCGATTTCAAGGTTGATGAGCTGCATGCCAATATTCAGGAGGTGGCCCTTGCGCCGGAAAAAACCGACTGACCCTGCCGAAATCAAGCTGATCAAGGCCGAAAAAAGCGGCTGGCAGCAGTTCTGGGTCAAAAAAATGATCCACTACAAGGTTCGCACCAGCTTTCACGCCTGTCTGGGCCAGGGGCTTGAGCACCTCACAAAAGCCTATGCCGAAAACCCCGGCTGTGGCGTGCTGGCTGTTGCGAATCATTCCAACTGGTGGGATTTTATGTTTGGGCTCTGGCTCAACGACTATCTCAAAGTCGATGGCTATGGTATGACCGAACATGCAAACATGGTTAAGTACGGCTTTTTCCGCCGTGTGGGCGTTTTTTCCATGGAGAAATCGCACCCAGCCTCGCTGCGGGCATCGCTGGATTACACCATTGAGCTTTTACAGAAGCCGGGTAGCTATGTCTGGATCATGCCTCAGGGCCGGATTCTCTGCAACGACACCCGTCCGCTCGACTTTCAGCACGGCCTTCGGCTCCTCCTTCGCCGCGCCAAGCGGCTGGTGTTGGTGCCGGTGGCCCTGCGCTATGAATTCTGGCAGGATGAAAAGCCTGAGGCCGCTGTGCGATTTGGCAATCATGAACTTGTCGAGTGGTCAGGTGAAACGGCCAGTGACCTGGTGAGCTATTGGGAAAACCGCGTAACGACCGAGCTAGATGCCCTGAAACAAGACTTGCTGACGCAGGATCTCTCCCGATTCACCATCCTTCAGCGCGGGCCTAAATCGCTGAATGAACGTATGGAAGGGCTTTCAAAATACGCGGATTAATTGCATTTTTACATAAAAAAAGCCTGGATCCGAAGACCCAGGCCTGATGTGAACATGATTTAAATACAGAATGATCAGCGGGATTGACCGTGACCGTGATCATGGCCACGACTGTGGCTATGCCCATGGCTGTGATGCTGACCGCTGGATGGGCCAACACCTGTCGTATTTGGTACGCGTCGATGTGAAACCATGGCCTGAGTGGGGTAAAGCCTGATTTCGGTGTTGTAATTGCCAAAGCCGTCAACCTGCAGAAATTCAGCGGCAACATCGGCTTCCGGACGAATGTGGATCGTCAGGTGGCTGTCGCGTTCGATCCGGGCCAAGTCCTGGCGCTTGCGATTATTCAGGAAATTCGCCACATTCTGCGAGCAGGTAATGTTAATACGGCGGATATCCTGCCGATTGGCGGCCATGGCCAGAATTCGCATGACGTCGATCGACATGCTCTCAGGCGTTTTCACGACACCCTGAGCCAGGCAGTTCGGGCAATCTTCGTAGATTGACCGCTTGAGGCTCGGGCGAATGCGCTGGCGCGTCATTTCGATCAGGCCAAACTGGCTCATTCGCAGGATCTTTGTGCGGGCACGGTCGCGGCGGATGGCGTCACGCAGGGCACGCTCGACACCACGGCGATGGCGTTCATCACGCATATCGATAAAGTCGTTAACGATCACGCCACCAAGGTCGCGCAGGCGAAGCTGGCGGCCAATCTCGCGGGCGGCCCGCAGATTCATTTCATAAGCATTGCGTTCGGCGTCGTCGTCGGCGCGGAAGCTGCCGGAGTTAACGTCAATCGCCACAAGGGCTTCCGTCTGGTCGATGACAATCGAGCCGCCGTCGGGCAATGGCACATGCCGCTGGCCGATACGGGCGATTTCATCTTCAATGCCATATTTGTGGAAGAGCGGCGTGCGGTCGCCATAAAGCTTGAGCCTGTCCACATATTTCGGCATCACATTCTTGAGGAATTCCTGAGCACGTTCAAAGGCCGATTGTTCGTCGATCCAGATCGTGTCGATTTCGCCCGTGAAAATGTCGCGAATGGTGCGGATGATCATATCCGACTCCTGATAAATCGGAGCCGGTGAACGCGTTCGCTTGATGCGACGGAGAATCGTCTTCCAGAGACGAAGGAGATAGGCCAGGTCGCGGGCCAGCTCACGCTTGGAGCGGTCCACACCGGCGGTTCGCACGATAAAGCCAAGGCCCTTCGGCGGATTGAGGGCATTCATCTTGTCTCGCAGCTTGCGGCGCTGAGAATCGTCGCCAATCTTTCGCGAAACACCCACCCGCTGCAAGCCCGGCATCAAGACGAGATAGCGGCCCGGGATGGAGATATAGGTTGAGAGTGTCGGGCCTTTTGTGCCAAGGCTCTCTTTGATGACTTGCACAAGGACTTCGTCGTTGCGCTGGAAGATCTCCTGAATCGGCGGTTTGAAAGGCCCACGGCCACCACGCAGCGATTCGCGGATCTCACCCGGCTGGCGAATCCCCAGCTCGATTTCCATCGCCTCGATCTCTTCGGCTTCGCGGCGAATCTCTTCCTGAAGCTCAGGCTCGACAATGTCGTTGGGGTCCGGAACGTAGGACTCGGCCGACGATTCGCTGTCGTCTTCCATCTCATCGCCAAAATCTTCGCCCGGAGCGGGGCCGATTTCCGATTGATGACGACCACCACGACGCGGCCGACGACCACCCGTCTTACGGAAGCGGCGAGCACGAGCAGGACGACCGGCCGAATCTTCATCGCCGGGCTCGTCATCTTCGGCCAGCCCATCTTCCGCCAAGGCTTCAGCCGCACCCGGCGGGCTGGCCGACCAGTCAAGCTCTGACCAATCGCCCAGCGGCTGGCCCGATTCACCTTCGGCTTCGGGAGCAAGCGGGTCAAATTCAACCGGTTCGACACCTGTCGGCTGGCCCTGTTCTCTCATGCCTGGGCGACGGCGGCGGCGGCGGCGACGCCCCTTGGCAAAGCCACTGCGCTGGCCCAGTCGAGGATCATCATCGCCCGCCGTTTCGGTATCTTCAGCATCTGCTGAAAGATCACCATCAAGCGTCAAATCATCGTCAGCCGGCTCAACACCTGATGATTCCAAGCCTTCAAATTCAGAGGCAGGGCGTGGCCGGCGACCACCACGGCCACGGCGGCGTTCACGCTCAAGGCGGGGCACATATCGCCCACCCGATCGCGATTCACCCGCTTCTTCAGCCGAATCGGTCTGATCCGGTTCGGCCGGAGCCAGGTTCCAGAGATGCTCCGGAATTTCAGGCCTCGGGCCGATCGGCTGGCGATCACCGCCCCGGGCACGAATCAAGTCGCGGCCGGTCGGGCGACGATCGGATGGAGCTTCACCAGTTGCTATTTCAGAGGCACCCTGCAGGCCAGCCCCTTCGTTATCAGCAAGAACGGTATCCAGTTCCTGTGCAACCGCTTCCACTTCCGGTAGAGCGGCTTCGACTTCAGCCTCAGCGGCCGGGCGAGCTGATCGCCCCCTGCCCCGGCCGGTTCCTGTACCTGTCCGACGACGGCCTCGCTGCCGTGGGGCCGTTTCTTCTGCCAGCTCACCCAACGGGCCGGAATCTCCAGACTCTTCGGGTGTTGACCACGGGGCGGTTGCCTCGGTTGATTCCTGAACTAGGCCGACGCCAAAAGTTTCAACCGATGTCTCGATTTGAGTGATTGAAACGGCTGATTCCGTGACTGGTGCCTGAGCGGGGAGATCGGTGATCAGCTCATCAACAATACTTGGCGTCTCAATCGGTGGAATGACGACTGGGCGATCAAAAAACGCCGCCGGCTCATGGCGTGCCGGAGTTGCTTCCGGCTCGGCATCTTCAAGCAGGCCGCTGCCAAATCGAGACTTGGGCCGG
>JBILGL010000606.1:0-2913 GCA_044351075.1 Isosphaeraceae bacterium
AACGCTGCCGAACATCACGATGATGGCCACACTGAAGTGGGTCACCCGCATCGTGTCAACGGCCGTTCTACCAAAGCAGCATCAGCCGGTGGGCGTGAAAAAAGCGGTACATCAACAGCTGTAGCCGAGCCGCCAGTCAAGAAGCCGCCTTCAGCATTAAGATCTTCTTCCACCAATATTTTTGAACAGCCAAAAAAAGAATCGCCTGAATGGCTCGAACGCCTCTGGCCTCATGAATATCCGCACTTTGGCAAAGCACCTGAGCACCCTGCCGATCCATCCGCCGCACCAGTCAATCGCCACCACATAGCCTGGGCCATTATGGTTGATCAGCCTGGCAAGCTCAAGCTGCAAAACCGCGCCCTGTATCGTCGCAAGGAAGTTTGTCAGGTCATTGAACGCGAGCTGATGAGCGTTCTGGGCGTTGATAGCTACAAAACCAGCCCGATGTCGGCCACGCTCACTCTCACCTACAACCCCCGCCAGATCAAGCGGGAACAGGTGCTCGAGCTGCTTGACCACGCCATCGTTCAGGCTGAGGTGCCCGCCAAGCTCGACAAGCTCGACCTGCAATTGCCCATTGCCACCTTCTCTGTTGGCTTTGCCGCGCTAGCCCAGTTTGCCGCGCCGGCACTGCTTCCTCTCGCGGCCGGTCTATTCATTTACACCTCAATCACTACCTTCAAGGAAGCCTACAGCACGCTCTTTGAAGAGAAACGTCTTGGCGTGGACGTGCTCGACGCCATCGTCGTCGTCGGCTGTCTGGCCACCATGTCGATCTTCCCGGGGGCCGTGCTCTGCTGGTGCCTCTCGTTTGGCCGTCTGCTTGTGAAAAAGACGCAGGACGACTCCAAAAAGCTTCTTATGAACGTCTTTGGCAAGCAGCCTCGTTTCGTCTGGCTGCTCAGGGACGGTGTTGAAGTGCAGGTGCCGCTGGATAAGCTCAAAGTCGGCGACATCGTTGTCGTCAACACAGGTGAAACCGTACCGGTGGACGGCATCGTTCACAGCGGCATGGCGATGATCGACCAGCACGCCCTGACCGGCGAATCAACCCCTGCCGAAAAGAGCCCTGGCGACCGCGTCTTTGCCTCGACTGTCATGGTCGCCGGCAAGATCGAGATTCGTGTGGAAAGTGCGGGCACCGAAACCGCTTCCGCCAAGATTGGCAAGATCCTCAACGACACTGCCGGCTACAAGCTGACATCGCAGAACAAGGGCGAAGCACTGGCCGATAAGGCCGTTCTGCCGACACTAGCTCTGGGCGGCACCGCTCTGGCCACCCTTGGGCCAGCCGGCGCAATTGCCGTATTAAATAGCGACTTCGGCACCGGCATTCGTATGGCCGCCCCGCTGGCACTGCTCTCAAATCTCGCCTTGGCTGCCCAGAAGGGCATCCTGATCAAGGATGGCCGGGCTTTGGAACAGATGAACGAAGTGGACACCTTCCTCTTCGACAAAACCGGCACGCTCACTCGCGAACGCCCTGAAGTCGGCCGGGTTTATTCCACCGAAGGCTTTACCATCGAACAAATTATGGCTTGGGCTGCAGCGGCTGAGAACAAGTTCTCGCACCCAATTGCCAAGGCCATTCTGCACAAGTTCGAGGAAATGAACCTCGACATGCCGAAAGTCGATGAGTCGCAATATGCCGTCGGCTTTGGCATCACCGTCATGATTGAAGGCATGAAGATTCGTGTCGGCAGCCCGCGATTCATGACGATGGAAAATATCCCCATCCCCGACGAAATCAAAGCCGCCCAGACCGAAGCCCACAATGAAGGCAATACGATGGTTATGGTGGCCGTTGACGACCGTCTCGGTGGTGCCATTGAGCTTCAGGCAGCGATTCGGCCCGAAGTGGTTGAAATCATCGCCGGGCTTCGCCAGCGCGGGATCAAGCACATCGCCATTATCTCGGGCGACCACGAAGCCCCGACCAAACGATTGGCCGAACAATTGGGCATGGACCGCTATTTCGCGCAGGTTTTGCCACAGGACAAAGCCGATTATGTCGAAAAACTACAGAAGGAAGGCCGGAAGGTCTGCTTTGTGGGCGACGGCATTAACGACTCCATCGCCCTGAAAAAGGCCAATGTGTCGATTTCGCTGCGTGGTGCCAGCACTATCGCAACCGATACGGCCCACATCGTCTTCATGGAAGAAGGCCTGACCAAGCTGCTGGACGTGCGCGACATCGCCCGGAGCCTTGATCATAACATCAAGCGCAGCTGGACGATGATCATCATACCCAACGCCATGTGCATCGTCGGTGCATTTACCATGGGCTTCGGCGTGATGATCAGCGTGGTCATGAACAACGTGACGGCCGTGGCCGCACTTGCCAACGGAATGGCCCCACTTCGACAATTGAAGAAGATCAGGGCCGAGCAGGAACTCGAGCGGGAAATGAGGCTGATTCATGGCTTCGAAAGAAAAACTCTATGAGCGTAAGCTGACCCGGTCTCTGGACGATCAGCTTAAAGCCGAAATTCTTAACATGTTTCAGGCCCGGCGGGAGATGCTCCCGTCGGGTGTTGACATGTCATGGCACCCCAAGGAGCCGGTCCTCTCGCTCAAAGGGCCGATGGGTGTTGCCTTCCATGTTCATTTTCAGGAAGCGCGAGAGATGCTCGAAGTCTTTGCCGAGCTCGGTTTCGCCGCCCGCATGATGGTCACCGAAACGCACCGGAACCAGGCCCGGCAGATCATTCATGAAATCGCTGAAGAACTTCAGCTCTGATTGCTGTCAATCGTCATCTTTCGATGAAATCCATATACTTTTGGAATTGTGTCCAAAACCATGGCCAGCGTGGCCGAAGCGACCAAACCTCTGACGATGCCACTGCCGCCCGGCCCTGAGCCGGAATCGGCCCTTGGGCCCACGCATGGTGAAATCAGCTTTCCGCTTCA
>JBILGL010000607.1:0-2898 GCA_044351075.1 Isosphaeraceae bacterium
GAGATCAGGCAGTTGAGGAAAAGTCGGATTCTGGCTGGTCAAGGAAGGATACAACGCCTGTATCAAGATCGTAAATAGCTTGTTTGACGAGCAAAGGCAGGCTGCGGAGTGATTTCTGCGTCTGGATTGTATGATTAACATGGCCGGTCGCAGTCTTGACGTTGGCCTCGACGCAGGCTCGCCATCGTTCTGGCTCAGGCAAGTGATTATTGACTGTTGAAACGGCGGGCAGGATGCGGTCGATGAGGCCTTCGATGAATCGCATTTCGTGGTCTGCCCCGTCGGCAATTTCGATCGCAGCCTTGACGGCACCACACTTCTCATGGCCCATCACAACCAGAAGCGGCGTTTTCAGGTGGATCATCGCATAGCTGATACTGCCGAGCACGTCGCTGTCAACAATATTTCCGGCTACTCGAATGATAAAGAGGTCGCCGAAACCCTGATCAAAAACCAGTTCGGGTGGCACGCGTGAATCACTGCACGAAAGAATGGTCGCAAATGGCTGCTGACCGCTGGTCAGGTGCATTCTCCAATCGGCCGCCTGATGGGCATGTATCAGCTTGCCGTCCACAAACCGCCGATTGCCCTCTTTGAGCCGTTCAAAAGCCTCTTGCCCTGTAATCGGTTTTTGCTGCTTTTTCGGTCTGGCCATCTGATTCCTTTCATGTGTGCGTGATCAAGAGGTCTCTGAACAGGCAGGCGACTTTGGCTTACATGTCTATTGCCATTCAAAGTTTATGTGATTTTCTGTCAGAATGAAACGGATTGATCTTCAAAACAGGGCAGGTCTCGAATCTTTGCCGTAGATCAATCTTCGTCGATCAATTTTGTGTATCGCGCACGATGCGCAAAAACATTTGTGTATCATAAAACGTCAAATGTGATGCGCAAAAACATTTGTGTATCACCGGCGATACACAGAAAAGGTTCAGATGATGGTTCGCCCTTCGGCCCTGTTGAGCAGTTCCCGAAATGCGTAACGTGCTGATTTTCCTTTCGTCTGCACCTATTCAGATTTTTGTGATCTCAATCTATTCCATTTTTTTGATGACTCCGATCCACTTTTGGGCGAAAATTTGAGCTAACAGTAATTCACACCAGCCGAATCCAGCCTGCCAGGTCAGTTTCCTATGCGATTTACAAGAGAATTCCCGCTCTTTTCTGCTTTACTTTTGCTTACGCCTCTGGTTTCCGCAGTGGCACAAAATCAGCCTCGCCATGCCACGCTTGATCTCAAAGTTGGCCAGCGTATGACAATTACTGTCAAAAATGCGCCTGATGCCACCGTCGAACTGCTGAAATTCAGCGAAACACGCGACACGCTTCGTCAGGGCGTACGCCAGACAATCGCCACATTGAAAATAAACGGCCAGACGCACCAAATCACGGCTGGGCCCTATTCCCTACCTGTTGCCGTGGGTGATTACCGTGTGGATATTCCAGTCTCTTCCGGCTATAACAGCAATTCCACCGAAGATCACTGGAAATTGGCGGCCGGGGCCGACCTCCGCCTGCGCATCTGGCCGGCACAGGGCCCGCTTTCGCCCGAGCCTTTTATCTATCCCGTACGGCAACGATGGTTCGCCAGCGGTACGCAGATGGCCAACGAGCCAACTTTTGTCGATGGTGGTGAGGATCCTTCCCGCTCAAAAATCTATTACCACAGCGGGCTTGATATTGGCGGCCCTGAAGGGCTGGCCGAAGTGGTGGCGGCCACCAATGGAACGATCGTCAGTCTTGGCAATGCGATCATGCCTGATCTGGAAGCCGATCACCCTGTTGCCAAGCGATATGACGTGATTTACCTGCGAGACGAACGCGGCTGGTACTATCGATACAGCCATTTGCAGCAATTCAGCCCTTCGTTGAAGCTGGGCCAGCAGATTGCCAAAGGCACTTCGCTGGGCGTGCTTGGCAAAGAGGGCGGCTCGGGCGGGTGGGCCCATCTTCATTTTGAAATCAAGGTTCGCCAACCGTCCGGAAAATTTGGCACGGAAGAAGGTTACGCCTTTCTCTGGGAGGCCACTCTCAATCGCCCCAATACAAATATCATTGCCGTAGCCCGGCCTCATCGGCTGGTGCGTGTGGGCGATACCGCCCAGCTTGATGCGTCAAAATCATGGTCGTTAGATAGCGGGCCGCTGAAATTCCTGTGGCAGCTTGGCGATGGCCGCACGGCCGATAGCCCGACAGTGTCTGTGAAGTACGACAAGCCAGGGCATTACAGCGAAGTAGTGAAAGTGACGGACCAGCTTGGCAACGTGGCTTACGACTTCGCTGTAACCCAGGTGCTTGACCCCGCTCGGCCTGGCGAGCTGCCGCCGACGATTCAGGCAGCATATTGGCCAAGTATTGGTATTAAAACCAGCACTCCGGTGACTTTCCTTACACGAACTTTCCGCACGACTGATGGTGCTGAACGCTGGGACTTTGGCGACGGCACTCCCCCGGTTGAGGTCAAATCCGACGGCAATCAGAAATCATTGGCTTCTGATGGCTTTGCAGCAACCGTCCACCGCTTCGCCCGGCCGGGTCATTACATCGTGAAAGTCAGCCGTACCAATACCCGTGGCGAATCAGCCACCGCGCACCTGCATGTGCATGTGGAAGAGCCGTTGAAATAAGGAAAATAACAAGGAATTACAGGATTATTACTTAACAGAGCGGGCTGCGTGTATGGCCCGTTCTTTCCCTATGATCGCGTCATACGAACGCCCAAGTGCTATGATTTACTCAACTTCGACTTTTTGATCGTCAGCCTGGTTGCTCAAATTTAATTTGAGGCAGCCCGATGCGGCCCCAAATGAAATTACCATTTCTTTGAGAATATTGTTTCAATTCCCGTCAAATTCGTCAAATACAATAAAATCAAAAGAGTTTGAAATCAGAATGGTC
>JBILGL010000608.1:0-2896 GCA_044351075.1 Isosphaeraceae bacterium
CTGTGAGTCGCGTGATACTCCAGTTTTATGTCGGATATTAATTCGTTGCAAGAGTCATTTGATGAGAAAACCTGCTTTTGCAATATCAACCTAATGTATTATTGATTAAAGATTTATATTAGAAAGAAGAATGACCCCATTGATTACCATGATGTCCAGTTTCTGAATACAAAACCATTGAGGTTTGATTCTGGGCCGGTTCAAAACAAGACCGGATCATTACAGATCTTGCACTGTTGCTTGATCTTGTGCATCAGTCAGGGCCGGTACACTTGCACAAATTTTGCTGAAGAACCATAATAAAGAAGCATGATTATTTGACTATTTCTAATAGTTTCCCACCCTTTCCTCATACTGTTTGTGCAGTCTCGCTATTGTCAGAAAAATCGCCTTCGGCAATACTTGGAGTCGAATTCGGCTGAATTTGCGAAATAAAAAGGACGACCTGAATGAGGAATATCACAGAAAGAACGGTCATCGCCTTGCTGGTTCAGACGATCGTATTATTTCTCAATTTGAATGTCATGGCTGATATGCCTGGCTTGGTTCCAAGCCCTTCTGAAATTGCAACGAGGGTTCAGGAATCCTATAAAAAATACCGGTCAATCAATTATTTAACGATTGATTTCAGCATGAAATATGAACACGTGGCCGGGAAACGGCAATTTGCTTTTGATTCTTTGCGTGTCATTACGAAGCGACAGGCTCCGAAAATGAGACTTCAAATCAAGGCATTTATTGACAAGAAACCGTCGATTGATCGTGATTACGCCTGGGATGGTAAGAGATCGAGTTCAATTCAAATGTTTATGAATGAATCGCTGGGAGACTATACACTCTCAAAAGCGAAAGATTCCAACATGTTGTATTACAACTATTATGTCGATTTCTTGAATTATCCGGACGCATCCGGAAGTGTGCCAGTGATTGCAACCGGAAATGCAATCAAATCAATGAGATGGTTGCCCGACTCATTTATTTCAGAAAATTCAAAATACGCTATTCGTAGATCGAAGGACAGTTCAGAACTCTCAGATTGCATTATTCTGGATTATCCTGGGCATGAAGCTTTCTGGTTCGATCCGAAAATCGGATATGCGATGCGCAGGCATGATATCTTTGATCTGGCAACTTCCAAATTAAAGTACCGCACTACGCTTTCAGAATTTCAGGATGTAGGGGGCGTGTGGCTACCAGTTCATGTGATTCGTGAGGAATTTGGACAGCCTGAAAGACCTGATGCAATTGAAAGCGAGTTGTTTTGCCGAAAAACAATTACAGTCAATCAATTTTCGACGGAGTCTTTGCCTGATAGTGATTTTGTGCTAGCAGCGCCTGAAGGCATCAAACGAATGATCTGAAAAAAATTGTTTTTATACGCAATTCAAAAGCGGAAATAATCCGCTTGTCGAGTCGGCTGAAGTTGCAAGTGCCACTGTCAAGCCATTCCGAATTTCATGGTTCCTCATCGCTTCCATTGTCTTTTTTGCAATACTTCTCATTCTGCTTGCCAGAAAGATTAGCGTTTCATTTACAAGTGAAAAATGAACACTCGCTCTCATTGCTTTATAGGATATACTCAAATGCAATTCAAAAAAACTACGAGTTCCCTGATTTCGCATGTTTCAGCCCGGAGAGCATTTACGCTGGTCGAAGTCATTGTTGTCATTCTCATTCTGGGCATTCTTTTAGCATTTCTTTTGCCGGCAGTGCAATATGCACGTGAATCAGCACGACGGACACAATGCTTTAACAATCTCAGGCAGACAGGCTTGGCATTGGCTCAATATCATGAAACGATTGGGATGTTCCCTTCAGCATACAATACAGGATTTATTGATCTTGTTTCAGAAACCGGTCCGAATTGGGGCTGGGGAACGATGATTCTTGGCCATTTGGAGCAGAAAGCACTGTTTAATTCCATTAATTTTCATGCATCTGCCAGCGGAGCCGCATCTGAAACCGTTCGGAAATTACGAGTGGATGTTTTTCTTTGCCCGTCCTCGGCTTCGCAGGAAGTGACAATTGAGAGGTGGGAATTTAGATCGACTCTTTATCCCGATATATCGCCTGCAAATTATATTGGTTCGGCCGGAACCCGTTCCAGGGCACGTGGGGTGATTTCAAGCGATCGTAAAATGTTTACGTACAATAGTGAAGAAACGGGCGTGCTATTCTGCAACAGTGCAGTGACGATCGGAACTATAACGGACGGTGCAAGCCAAACATTTCTTGTCGGTGAACGATCCAGAAACTTGGCGCCAGCAACATGGTTCGGCACATTTGGCACGGGAACCTGTGCTATTTGCACAAATTCACGACATTCGGTCCAGGAATGCGTTTCGCCAAACATTCTTGTATTGGGTCACACCGGGCCAAAATTCAAGAAACGTGTGGCGCAATGGGTCGATCATCCTAATAACCCGTCGGGCGGGGCGGACGGATTCAGCAGCGAACATGGCTCAAGCTGTAATTTCCTCTTTTGCGACGGTTCGGTGAAGGCCGTGAAAAATGCAGTTGATCCCAAGGTTTACGCCGCACTATCAACTCGATCTTCAGGCGAATCAATTGCTTTGGATTCATATTAAGCACAGTTAAGGGGTCAACACCAAAAGGGGGCATTCTGGTTTTTCTGCTGTTAATTGCGTGAAAATCAGGTTTTCTGGCAGATACTACGTTGTTGAAATAGTTAATTGTGGAGAAATACTGTTTGTGTAATATTAACCTAAATTATTTCTCTTATTGTATTTATATAAGAATAAACCAGAATTACCCCTTTAATTTTTAAACAGGATTAGCTACCGAGCTGGCGCTCGGTATTCCCGGCAGGGGAGTCAGTGATTCCGGGGGAACCGAGCACCTGCTCGGTGATAAGTAATAAATAAACAATCGACGC
>JBILGL010000609.1:0-2893 GCA_044351075.1 Isosphaeraceae bacterium
ACAACTGCCCCCTGCGCCACCGGCGCGAAGGTGGAAAATCGCTCGGCCGGCAACAGCGAACCCTTGCCTGGAATCGTCAGCTTCCAAGGCACAAAGGTAAGGATCATAACGATCGTCAGCACGACACCGATACCTGCCAGCAACTTGGCCAGATTCCGCCCGCGGAACCATCGCGATGGGCCACCAATCGCCGTGAGCAGCTTTCGGCCAAAGATACGGTCGTGCTCCTGCGCATTCCAGAGAGCGGTTGATGCATGCCGGGCAACGACTTCAGCACGGGCCTGCGCATCGGTCATCGGCATTTCGTCGCCGATCTGCTCGGCAATGATACAGCCGAATGGCACACGGTCCGGATCCTTGACTCCATCCTTGTCAAATGTCGTGATTGGCTTGTGCAGCAGCGTGATAAAGAGAGCCTTGGCCCCCGACTCGTCAATATAAAGCTCAATCGCGTCGCGAATATCGGGTGGGAAGTTATCGGTATTACCCTGATAAACCAGGTCTTCGCCTGAGGTTACAACCACCTTAGCCAGCCGGCTCATCTCCCGCACAAGATTGCTTCGGCGCTCGACCACTTCCTGGCCGCTGACCGCCTCAATCATCGGCCGACCACCAATCTTCACCGCCACACTCACGCGGTCGCAGCCCACAAGCCTTTTGCCTTCGTTGGCCACAGCCAGCGCTGTCTCTGTCAGGCCCAGCGAGCCGTGAATCGCATGCGTGAAGCCTTCAAGCTGATTCCAGAGCCGCTGCTGCGAAAGCACCTGCCGCATCTGGCGATTCTTGAGATATTGAGTTGCCAGATCCGCCAGGTCTGCGATAAATCGCAGAGTGCTCTTCTGCTGCACAGCGCGGCGATTGGGATCCATCATGATCTCAATCAGGCCGACATTCTGCTTCTCATGAATGATGGGGGCCAGAATCAGTGTGAAAGGTGTCGGGTTGCCGGCATTCGGCATACCTTCCACCACGGCACCCGGCGGAATGATCTGCGGCTCGTTGGTCTGCATCATGATGCCGAGCAGCGCATCGTGCGGAGCCGGTTTCACACGGCCGTCCAGCAGGCCCGTCTGGCGAAATTCAATCTGATGCTGCATCCGCAGGCCGCCCCGCTGGTCCAGCATCCAAAGGGCGCCGCCTGTTGCCGCCACGGCTGCAATCACCCGGTTCATAAATTCAGTCGCAAATTCCTGTGGCTGAATATCGGCCTCCGCCAATTCAGCAATCTCGCTCACAAGCCTGCGAATCTGATTCTTCGTCTGTTCGATCAGTGATGGATCGAGTGTTTCTTCAGCCATGGCTCACCTGATCGTTCTATTGATCTCGGTTCAAGGTCGTTATGCTCATCCGGCTATTCCAGGCCGGCTGCTCGATTGAAGCAACTCATCCCGGTTCTGCCGATCGAATCACTAAGGACACCCACCGCCACAAAGTTCCCCGAAATTTTTCAAAGTTTTCTCAATTTTTTTTCGATTTCGTTCGATAACCCGCCCGATCTGCCTGATCATAAATCAGTTTAAGTCATTAATAGTAAATTGCTTGTGTTGTCTTGTGGTGTTTGTTTCTGCGTACAGGACTGGCTCTCTGCGGCTGCCCCTACAGACTCCCTGACCGGACTTTAACGAATGATGCTTTGAGTCTTCGGAATTCCTAGAGACGAAATTATCCGAGTGACCTTCACTGCTTTAAAAAAAATGTTACGATTCTTGAAGATAAGGTGGAGTTCAAGGAAGCCACCTGACGAATCTTTCCCGTAGAAGAAACCATTCGATCCCATAATCTCTGTATGATCCGGCCAAATCCGGAACGGAACGACCATGGTGCGTCCAAATAATCATGGCGCAAGGGAAAGCGCTATGAATCGCCGGAGGATTCTGAGAGGAATTTTTGGTTCAGGCATCACGGGAATTGCCTTAAGTAATCGGCCCCAATCGCTTTTTGCGGATGACAAGGCGACTCGCATCGCCGCCAAGAATGAAGCCGCTTCCAATAGCTCAGTGCCTCGGCCCGGCAAGCCGCCGGAGCTCTTGCCTGAACCGGCTGAAAGCACTGGCGGCAAAATTTCAGGCTTGCAACAGGCCCGCCAGCTCATTGCCATGGCCAATGACCGAATGAGCCAGGTGACTGATTATTCCTGCACCTTTATTAAGCAGGAAAGAATTGGCAGAAAATTATTGCCCCCGCAAACGATCATCATGAAGGGGCGAACCAATCCGCATTCGATCTATTTCTCGTTCCAGACTGTTCACAAGGGGCGGGAAGCAATCTACTACCCTGCCAAATTTTCAAACAAGCTCGTCGCACACGAAGGCGGATGGGCTGGCTATCTGGCCGGTACCATGCATCTTGACCCGACCGGTCGGCTGGCCATGTCAGACAATCGTCACCCTGTCTCGGAAGCCGGGCTCAATAAGCTCGTCACCCGCGTCTATGAGAGCTGGCATCATCACCTTCAGCCTGAGCACGACATCACCATCGAGCATGGCCTGACGCTCTCCAATCGCTCAGCCACTCTCGTGCAGACCAAGCACGACACCCGCTCGCCCCAGTTCCAATATCACATGGTCCAGATCTTCTTCGACGATGAATTGGGCCTGCCCGTTCGCTTTGTCGGCTTTGACTGGCCTGCTGCCCCGAATCAGCCGCCGCAAATGCTGGAAGATTATCAGTTTGTCAACCTGCGCGTAAACACTGGTCTGACAAATCTTGACTTCGACCCCGCAAACCCCGCCTACGCCTACAAAAAATAAGCGAGCGTCGGGCTTTTCAGCCCATTGATCTCTCTTACGGATTGCTGCCCCGGATGCCTTCACGCTCCGGGGTTTTTTCATGTGTCCGCACCCATGCTTGTTTCAATCGTCGTTCGTTGGTAATCTTAATACAACCGATAGAT
>JBILGL010000610.1:0-2887 GCA_044351075.1 Isosphaeraceae bacterium
GTGGACTTTCAACCGAGGTGCTCGAATCTGTATTTCATCGCCCGCTACCAGCTTTCGGCGTTTTCGCGACTCTTTCAGGCCGTTGACGCTCACAAAACCATCAGTGACCAAACTTTGGGCATCGCTGCCAACTTCCGCAATTCCTGATAGTTTCAGAACTTGCAAAAGCGTGATCACACCGGGGCGTATGGGGATTTCAGTCAAGACACCACCTCATTGAGTGAGAGCAATAAGCAGGCCAATTCTCGGGAAATCAGGCACGGAATCGCTCGTAAAGTTTATCGATCAATCCGAAAAAACGGTTTTTTGTGGGAAAGAGGAAAGCGGCGATGGCCATGAGAATCAGGGCAAAGAATAGCCCGAAGGCGTTATTGTTTGTGAGTAAGAGAACGAGCCAGAAGAAAGTTGGGCCTTCCAGCAGAGCACCTTGAATCAGTTTGATTTGAAGAGCGATTGATGCCAGGCTATTTTGATGATCTGCATCGGATTGCTGATTCCAATTCTTTGGTTTTTTGGCAAAAAGTCGATCTGCCGCAAATGCCAGAACAAGGCACTGGATGGTGAGAAAAATGGCGACGAAAAACAAAATATCAGTTTGAAATTTCAGTGGAAAACTGGCCAGGAATAAGACAATACCCATGAATCCAAAAGGGCCTGCCAGCAGAGCGCCACGAATGATCTGAATCGTTTTCAGCATTTGTTCTGGAGATTGCAGATTTTTCTCCATTTCAGCCATCACTTTACTTCCTTTGAAAAGGCAAGATCTAAAGCATCAGACTTTCCAAGGAGCGTGAAACGGGCCGGATTGCATTTCAGCAGAATCTGTTTTGAGTATCATTTGAAAATCTGCCAGCCATTCATGCAGCGGGCGAATGGGTTTATTGAATTTTCGCTGAAGTTTGGTCGTATCAAGCCCACCTTGAAGAGGGCGAGCGGCAGGCTGGGCGAGTTCAGCCGTGGTTTTGCCTTGAATGAAATCTGGGTTCAGATCAAATGCCATTGCAATCTGCCGTCCCAGTTCGTCTCTGGCCCAGAGATCAGGCCCGGCCACATTCCACACGCCGCTTTCGCCGGCAAGGGCCAGGTCAATCGACGCTTGTGCCAGGTCAGGCCCATAAGTCGGGTTTGAAACCTGATCGCTTGGGCAGATTATTGGCTTGCCCTGACTCAAATTTCGCCAGACTTGATAGGTAAAATTTTTGCCCTGACGCTCAGGGCCCTGCACCCAGGCGGTGCGAAGGCATAGCAGCCGATCGCCAAGCTCCTGTTGCAAAACAGCCTCAGCTTCCAGCTTTACACGGGCATAGACAGACTGCGGGTTGGGTGTTTCGGTTTCTGTATTGGGGCCGCTGGTACCATCGAAAATATAATCGGTTGAGTAAAAAACAAAGCGGGCACCTGATTCAAGCCCGGCACGGGCAACATTCAGGGGGTCGAGCACATTGGCCCGGCGGGCTTTTTCCGGGTCTTTTTCGCAGCCGTCCACCCATGTCCAGCCGGCGGGATAGAAAATCAGATCCGGCTTCTGCCGGAGAATCCAGTCGCGGGCCAGAGCATGATCAGTGGCATCCACATGATCAAGCCCATCAAAGGCCACGGTGCTGTATGTTCCGGCAACGTTAAAACCTTTGTTTTTTAGCAGATGGATGAGCCATCCGCCGATCTGGCCCGAGCCGCCAATGACAGCAATTTTTGCTGGATTATCGATGGTGGAATCCTCCCTTACGTCTCAGCAAAGTGTATTGCTCAAGGGCGTCCTGGATAATGGGCACGGCTGTTTCTGCGCTTTGAATCTCTTCGACAGCAACAGATTTGCCTTCCAGTACCTTGTAATCTTCAAAGAAACGACGAAGCATTGCCAGCCGATGCGGGGGCAGCTCGCGGGCGTCCTTGATGATGTTAAATTCCGGGTCGTCCACGGCAACGGCCAGAATCTTGTGGTCCTTCTTGCCCATGTCGATCATGGTCATCAGGCCTATCACACGAGATTTGACAAGTGTCAGCGGTGCGACCGTTTCCTGACAGAGCACCATGACGTCCAACGGGTCGTCGTCGTCGGCGTAAGTCTGCGGAATGAAGCCGTAGTTGGCTGGATAATAAACGGCTGAGTAGAGAATGCGGTCAAGCTTGATCAAGCCTGTTTGCTTGTCAAGTTCGTATTTCACCGACGAGCCCATCGGAATTTCGATGACTGCATTGAATTGGGTCGGCAGTCCTTCGCCGGGAGTCACGTCATGCCAAGGATGAATCATCAATTTTCTCGATCTTTTGGGACCAATTGCCAGCCTGCCCGGTTGTTCTTCAGTTGTGCATTTTAACGGCTTTGGCCCGATAAACCAATGCGACTTACAAGTTCATTTGAGTGGATCAACCGATCCAGAACGAGCATTCTTTGGAATTTCAAACGATCGGTTGCCAGTGAGCCGATGACCGTTGACTTTTTCAATCTGGTCATAAAGACGATTCAGGCCTGAAGCGGCTTTAGGCTCGGCTGTTTTGGTTGTTTGACGCGAAAGCAGTTCAAGACGTTCCTGCAGCTTACCGAGCGCATGGGAAAGGTCGCCCCGATGTGCCCCAAATCGAAGCGTATCATGCACTTCCACTGCAGCCAGCTGAACCTGCCGAATTTGCCTGAGCTGCTCTTTGGTAGCGGGCCCTGGCTTCTGGCGACTGATCGTGGTTTCAAGCTCACGCGATTGCCGATAAATTGACGCCGACCACCCGAGCATCTGCGTTCGGCCTGATGCATCAGCCGGCGGGAAATAATCCCACGGATTACTTAAATTCGCCCATGTACCATAAGAATGATTTTGAACTGATCTGGCAGAATTGGTTGAGTTTTGAGCCGAATAACCAGTTCTTAAAGATTGAGCTTGCACGCAAAGGG
>JBILGL010000611.1:0-2883 GCA_044351075.1 Isosphaeraceae bacterium
CACTTCTTTGCGTTTGCCATTAAAAATGAGATTGTGAACTGGCTGAATCCCAAACCGCCAACGTATGCCGATGAATCAGAGGGCGTGATTCGCTTTGAAGGCTACCTACCCGGCTGATTTTAGGGCAAAAGCATAACACGATTTCAATGCGATTGTATTGAAGTCATTTCATTGACTTCGGCAATTGCGAGTCAATAAAGTGACTGGCCCTACTTTTGACAGCACTCTCTGACTTTTTGATTCATGCAAAAATCTGGTATTGAATCATACCCCTGCACCTTTCCCAAATTAACGTAGTCAGGTTTTCCTGATTTGCGTAAACTAAAACAGAATTGAGACATTAAAGCCTGCCTGACCGGATAAGTCCATGCGACCCGGAAAAACAGGCAAGAATGCCGGGGGTAGTGCTTTCATGGCGGCGATTCCATTTCGCAATCGAATTATCTTCTGGTGCCTGGCTTTGGGCGGGGCGGCGTTTGATCTCTGGACGAAGGCCGTGATCTTCCGCAAAGTCGGGCCGCCTGGCTCTGATTCCGTTCCAGTGGTACCGAATATTTTGGAGCTTCGCACAAGCTACAATACGGGCGCTCTTTGGGGAATGGGCGGAAATTTGCCACAGTCGAGCCTGATTTTCGCCATGCTCAGCATTCTGGCATGCGTGATGATCGTCTGGTGGCTCTTCTGGCAAAAGGCAGCCCGCGATTTCTGGCTGACGGTCGCACTTGGACTGATCATGGCCGGGGCGATGGGCAATTGCTACGATCGCCTGGTTTTTCACCATGTTCGCGATTTCGTCTATTTTCACATTGATCCGCTGAATTTCCACTGCGCCATTTTTAACTTTGCCGACAACATGCTGGTGGCTGGTGCGGTGATTCTTGTTCTTTTGGCGCTTCGGGCTGAACCACAAACGGAAGAGGCGTCGTCTGCCGAGACCGTTCCGGCGGGGCCTTGAGCCAATGCCTTTTTAAAAGTGTCGTCAGGGCCATTTTTTGCATGTCAGTTCAAGGATGAGCCATGAAAAAGGGATCCGACCGCCGGCAACCACTATCTGAGATCGTATGGGTCGGCGACCCTGCCGACAGCCTGTTCGCCGCTTTGATCGGCACCGATACCCGCCACACCAAGGTGATCTGGCCTGAGAATTCTGCGCTGGGCGATTCGCTTGAATCACTTACTGGCCGTGCCCGCGGCGGCTGGCTGATTATTCATCGGCGGAATGTTGGTCCGGCGGAAGTCGGGGTGGTTCGCCGATTACGGCATGAGATCGAAAAAATGAAGGCGGGCAGACCCCGACTCGAAGTCATTCTTGGCGATCTGCCGCGCTATAGCGATGTGCAGGAACTGGCTTCGCTGACGGACCGGATCACGCCCGAATCGGTAGCTATTGACGTTTTCCCGGCCAGAATCAACCGCCTGCGAGGTCAATTGTTTGGCGGTAGTCGATCCAAGCCTCTGCCGGCCGTGGGGTTGCTCGCTCAAAATCGGCCCATGGCCGAGATGCTTGCCGACTGCCTTTCAATGGTCTCTCTGGAAACCGTTCTTGCCAATGGCTGGACGGACCCTGCCCTGCCCTCCGGCAGCCTGATGCTTTGGGATGTTCCGACTTTAAACCCGCGTTGGGATAGCGAACTCAAGGCCCAGAGCCGCCGCCGACCAATCATCTCACTGCTGGCGATGGCCAATCGTGAAATGACGGCCCGTGCCCGTGCTGCCGGTGCCGTTGCCTGCCTAGATTTACCCTTTGAAATTAACGATTTGCATGATCTGGTGCTGGCTCATTTACCGGCTTCAACCGCAGCAAGTGGCACGCCACAGCCGCGCAGAGAGGCTCGCCAAGATGCTGTTCCAATGCGATCAGGCACGCTGATTGTACGAGCCGAGCCGGGCCATGAGCCATTTCGCGGCCAAAGCCAGCGGCAAAGCCGGACGACCGCACATTTGAGTGAAGATCTTTAAACGAATTGCATCGACCGGCAACGGAAAGCAGCATGATCTGACAATAATTGCAGGATATTCCCACTTTGAGCGAACCATCGGGCAGGGGCAAAAAACAGATGCGGCAAAGCTCGGCTCAGGCCGGGCTGGCCGCGCTTGTGCCCCTGCTTGACGGAGCCACTGGCTGGCCTGAAGTGGTGGCTACACTCAAGTCAGGCCGAAGTGTCACAATCGACGGAGCATGGGGTTCAGCCCTGGCCATGGCCGTGGAAGGGCTTGCCCGGCAGGCCCCCGGCCGTGTGATTGTGATTATGCCGCATGAGGGCGATCTTGACGACTTTGCCGAAGACTGGTCAGGCTTTGCCGGTAATGACACAATCAGCCGCATACCCTCGTGGGTCAAGCCGCCCCGGCCCGGTGAAACGCCCGATGAATCGGCGGTGCGGCGGCTGAATCAGGTGCGTGTGGCTTTTCTACCCGACGCCCCGCGAAGGGTCGTCACCACGATCCATTCAATCACTCAGCCAGTGGTTTCACGTGACTGGCTCACAAAAAGCCTGCGAAATATTGCAGCAGGCAGCCACGAGCCACCCGAAAAACTGGCTGATTGGCTGCGTGAACAGGGCCTGATTCGGGTGGATGTGGTGGAAGTGCCCGGCGAATTCGCCCTTCGCGGCGGCATTCTTGACATTTATCCTTTCGACGCCGTTGACCCTGTGCGGCTCGAATTTTTTGGCGATGAAATCGAAAGCCTTCGGACATTTGACGTTGCCAGCCAGCGCACCAGCGGCACTGTCAAATCAGTGCGTATTGGTGCCTTGGCCGACCTGGCCGCTGACGACCACCCCGCCCGGGCCCACCTCACCGACAACTTCAGCCCTGAAGACTGGGTTATCTTGATTGATGCCCCGGAACTCAAGCAACAGGCTACGATTTATCTGGCCA
>JBILGL010000612.1:0-2870 GCA_044351075.1 Isosphaeraceae bacterium
CTGCCGCATGAGCCAGTGATTCACGGCTTCAAACATCGGCTTGACTGGTTTTTCATCCGTCGGATACGACTGAAATGCCACTGAAAGCCCGGCATTTTTCATCTCTTTGACCTGCTGGCTGACCGTTTCCAGCGGCAATTGTTCGTCCCAGGCGCCATGCAGCACCAGAAACTTCAGCCGCCGCGACTCATGAAACCGGCTCAGATACCGCAGGCTTCTGGGCAATTGGCCGTTAATGGAAATCACGCCGGCAAAGCGGTCAGGGAAGCTCAGTGCCAGGCGATAGGCCATCGATGCCCCTTCGCCCACACCCATCAGAAAAACCCGGTCAGGATGCACGCTCAGCTCATCCTGCATCTGTCTGATCTGATCCAGAATCGCAAATTCACCGGCGGCGATCGGGTCGGTAATCTCTGACTCAACCAGGCTGCGGAAGATCTCGCCCGTGCTCATTGAATGAAACAGGCTCGGCTGCGATTCGGCTGATTCAGAAGCAACAGACCAGCCGTATTTGCCCTTCTGCGGCAGGCTCACAAGCCCTCGTGGACAAAAGCCCACAAAATTCCGGTCGCTGACCGATTGCAGCCAGCGGGCCGCCTGCATCTCATTGCCGCCACGCCCGTGCAGCCCCACCACCAGCGGATACTGGTAATTCGGCTCATAGGCGCCGGGCACGAGTGTTGCACCGATCCAGCCCTTGGACCACGCAGCCGTTTCCATCCTGATCGCGGAGCGCAATCGATCGGAAGTCATATTCTTACTCCCAGTATCTCTAAGCCGTGGTGTCGCATCAAATGTTGCAGACCGGGAAGCGACTGATGCCAAGGCCGCCGAAGCTCGCCCCGCATCACTTCACCCATCTTTGCTGTGACAAGAATAACCACGAGATTGCCTGCCTTCAACCAAACCACAGCCTTTTTCGCTTCAAAACAAGGCTGTCATGTCGCTTGTAACGTATAGCAGCGGCCCGGGGGAATACATTGATTGATTATTCTGCGTAATTTGTAGCGTCTGGATAAGACTTGAACGCTCAGAATCCGCCACTTTCGCATGCAATCATGCTCTCATGCGTGCTTGGTTCAAGTGGTCGTTTTCGGGTCAAAGACGTTCAGCGAGATATGAGGCGACTGCAATCGCCAGAACGACCGTGTGCGTGGCTTGGGTGGCGGCGTTTGGGTGGCAACGGCTGTTTCAGCCTCTTCCGGCACAGCCTCTTCAGCTTCTTCCTGAAACTCGATTGGGCGGCGATTGGCGGGCCCTTCGGCATCCACCAAAAACCATTTCTTTTTCTTCTTTTTCGGCGCAGCGGCTTCTTCGGTCGCCCCGGGCAGCATGCCCGTCGAGATCACCGAACTCCAAAACGATGCTAATAACGCAGCCGCTGTTTCGTCCTGCCGAGATGGACCCGTCTCAGGCTCCACCTGACGCGGATGGCCAGGGTCAAACCGGAGTATCACCGGCCGACGGCCCCAGACTTTTTCACGCTCTTTAATGCGACGATCAGACATGTCGCTTCTCCTCCCTGAGAATTCGATCAAGATGCTGCTTCCATACAGGCGCCTTCCAAGGCACATCTATTTGTATGTCACTCTGCCAGATTATGTCAATCCGAATTTTATGATTTTATCAATCTTGACGATTTTTTAAAATTTTCTAAAGTTTTGCTTAATGACGGCCGAAGGTGCTGGGTTTCCCGCCCTTTGAACAGGAATTCAGCAGACAATATCCTCCGAAATTTGACGGAAGATCTGCGAAACAGACAGTAAAGTCGCCGCTGGCATCTTCTTTGATTGCATCGGTGCGGCTCTGGCCAGGATGGCCTGCAGCCTGACCCCTTGAAAGGATTCATTCCATGATTTTTGATCGATTATTGCGCCTTTCTCGTTTCTCGTCCACGAAAAATCTTCGTCAGCGACACACTCGCCTCATACTTGCCGAGATCGATTCACTCGAGCGCCGCGACGTGCCTGCCATCGTTTCATGGGATGGCGGTGCTGGCACCAATCTCTGGTCCGACGCCGCCAATTGGTCCGGCGATTCGCTGCCCACCCCTCAGGATGACGTCGTCATTGCCGCCCCCAGCGCAGCCGATTCCTCACCTTCCACACCCTCAGCCAGCCCAATTCAGATCAACAGCCCGGTCGTTCTGCAAAGCATTCATTCCACCCTGCCGCTTGCGATCAGTGGCAGCACAGCTTCCATCCGCGTGACCAGCGGCAGCTCCCAGATCACAGCCGGCCTCGAGCTCAACTTCGCTGGCCTCGCAGTGCAGGGCAGTGGCACATCGCTTGTCATTGATGGTGCGCCTCAGAATCCGGCCAAATGCATGATTCTTGCTCTTGATGGTGCCGGTATCGAATGGAAGGGCGTCAGCACGCTTGACAACATGGTTGTCATGATCAATAAAGGCTCCTCCGTTTCACTCCCGGAATTGACCACCGTTCAGAACGTCTCGGAAATCACAAATCAGGGCGGCACCTTCACCGCACCAATGCTGACAAAATTCCAGCTCAGCCGCATCAGCACACTGGCCGGGGCGAAAGTCAGCCTGCCTGCGCTTGATGACGCCTCTTCAAGCCTGATTGAAGCCAACGATGCCGGCTCAACGATCGACCTGCCTGCCCTCACCAAATTCGACGCTGGCCGCTTCCGGGCCGATCAGGGCGCCACTATTAATGCCCCGGCCATTAAGGTTGTCAATATCGCCCCCGCCACGGCCTGGTCGTTTTCGTGGTTCGTCGGGAATGATAGCCTCATCTCCGTGCCGCAGGTCAGCTATATCAATGCCCTGCCACAACAATCTCCCTACGAATCGCCCGACGCCCGCATCCTTCTGCGCGGCTCTGGCCGAATCAATTTCGACCCAGCCA
>JBILGL010000112.1:0-9790 GCA_044351075.1 Isosphaeraceae bacterium
AAACGAGACCTTGTAATAGACTGTGGTGGTACCCGTCGAGACGACATAAGGCGAGGCGACTGCCGAGCCATTGGCCGTGCTGGGTGTGATGGAGCTGATCGAGACCGGGCTGACGTTGTCAACCATTACTGTGTTGGAATCAACCTGTGGGCTGAACGAGCCGCCAACAGGAACCTGAACCGTGTTTGGCTTCAGATAGACCATGAAGGAAGCGGTGGAGGATGTCGGTGTCGGGTTGCCCGTGACGACCTGAACGGTGAAGGAACGCGAACCACCGCCAACATTCTCATTGGCTGTGATGCTCAGGATGGTCTTGCCTGAGAGCGTGCCCGTGAGCTGCGTGAAGTCGTAGTTCGCCGGGTTGGTGGCCTGAGTGATATTGGCGTAATCAGTGAACGAGAGGGTGTAATTCACAACGCCAGGGGCGACCCACTGGGCATTATTGAATAATGTGCCGGCGGACGTTGAGAAACCGCTGGTGGAGATGGTGATCGAGTTGGTGGAGACATATGGACCATTGGCCAGCGTATTGCCGGCAACGTCGCGAATGTATGTGCTGCCGTTCGGATTACTGATTCGGAGGAAGACCTGACCATTGAAATTGGCCGGGATGGTGCTGTTGGCACCCACGGTGATGTTGTAAGCCGATGTGGTACCATTCGCCAGCGAAATGCTCGAGACCGGGAAGCCGGAAACAACCGTACCATTGGCATAAACCACTTCACAATTGCCAGTGGTGAATGTGGTCAGGTCAATCGGCTCAGAGAAATTCGCCTGCCAGACGATCGGGAAGGTGCCGGTGGTGGTCGGAGCCTGCGGCACGATCGTGCCATTGGAGAGTGTCGGGGCGGTGAGATCCATCACCTGCACCAATGTGTTGACTGGCCCGGAATCAACATAACCGACGGTGGAACCTGGCGCAGAATAAGTCAAACCGCCTGTCACACGACCATCAGGGGTGGGGCCACCGTTATAACCCCAGGCCTTGATCTGATTGCTGTTGCTGGAAAGCCCGATCACCGAGATATCGCCTGCGGCGAGCTGTGAGAGGCTGTTCATGTTAAAACTGGTGGCATTGGCAATATTGGCTGTGCCGTTGGCTGCCTGCCCGTCCCAGATGGCGGAGGTGTAACTTGCCGATGCGCCCGTGACGTTGGCCGGATTCACCGTACCGAAGTTATTGTCACCATAGCCGGTGGTGGTGTAGGAACTGCCAGTATCGTAGCTGTTAGAGATGGTCAGCGAATAACGCTCAGCAGCGCCAGTCGATTTTTGACCGGCAATGGCCTGAATGTAAGTTGCTTCCGGCTGGTAAGAAGGGCTCGGGACAGTGAACGTTGAACTGCCTGAATAACCCCAGAATGAGCCATCGGCCCGGACACCGACCATGAAGTCATTACCAAGAGAGGCCTGAACCAGACCCTGAATGGTGTCAGGGAGAACATACATTGAGTTATTCGTACCGGTAGAATCAGTATTCGAACCCCATGTCACGAGCGTGCCATCGGTGCCAAACAATTCAGTTGGTACATTCGAGGAGTTGGTATCGCCAATCGCGCCACCCGTGGCAAAACCGGCGCTGACCGCGAAATAGTTGCCGCTGGTTGGAGCATTCACCACGGAACCACTCGTATTCGAGCCCCATGACTGAATTGAACCGTCAGCCTTCAAAGCGATGGCAAATTGATTACCGCCGGAAATCTGCACGACCCCGGAGAAATTTGGAAGGCTGGAAGCCACCTGGCCTGTGCCCCAGGCCTGCACCGTACCATCAGCCTTGAGGGCCAGACCATAATCAAGACCGGCAGCGACCGATACCACATTCGTAGCTGATGTCAGGTTGGCCGGCACATTCGACTGGCTTGATGCATTGCCACCCCAGGCTGCCACCGAACCACCACGCTGCTTCCAGGAGACAGTGCCGGCAGAGGCATTGACATTTTCAGTGGAGACTTGATTGCCGTCCGCGTCGAGCCAGCTAATAGAGCCATTGATCGAAAGTTGATAGTCGCCGGTGGCCAGCGCGACACGTGGCAGACCAACAAGCCAGAAGGAGTTTCTGTAGGTCTCGGAGCCAACGACACCGATCTTGTATTCACCCGGACTGCCGTTGGAGAGATCGATCGGAGAGCCGCCATTGCGGGTGATGGTGACATCCAAAGCAGTGAAAGTCGAAGGATCAACGGTCCAGTCAGCATTCTCGGGAATGAAGCTGACGCGAGCCCTGTCCATCTGGCCTACTGGCAAGTAAGCACCACCAGAATAAGGCGAGGGCAGAAAATAGTTCACGCTCGAGGCGAGCACGACGCGATCTTCAAGCTGATAGATCCTCGGGACCATACCCTGGCGTCGCTCACGCAACTTGCGGAGCCGGTTATTTGAATTTTGTGATGACCGACGCAGCCAGTTTGGCAGGATACCCTTCATGGAACGAACCTCAACATGACTCTACGTTGTAACTGTCTCAGGCCCAATTCAGACGATGAAAAATGGCAACGGGATTTGGCCCGAAACCGCTTTAGCTGTTGGTTGACGCAGTGGTGTATTCAGGAAACGACGCATGATGATGTGAATCGCCGAAAATCGGTGTTGCTTCAGATTCTGATGACTGTCATCAAGCCGGAATATACGACACAAATCAGCCGGAATGCCGAGAAATTTCAGGGCTTTTATCCCGATTTCCCGAACGATTTATTCCTGATGCTCGATCGACATTCTGACCGGATATACCAGAATGCGTACATATTCTCCTTTATTCCCTGACTCTGCAAGAGTTCTCTCTGAAAAATTCAAAAAAAAGGGCGGAGTGTTACCTTTTGGCAACATCCATCGACAAATTCATAAGACCGCAGAGCAAACTACAGAAACGGAAGCAGGGCTTTAATACCAAAACTTACGCCCACCATAATTCAATTTACGCTTGCTTGCCAGCAATAAATAGCATTCAATGCTTTTTATAACTCAATTAACGTAAACCCTTTACGTTGCCTTGCTGGAGGTCCCTTTCGATTTGCCGGGCCCATCTGGTGATGAGAAAACTCAACCTTTAATATAGACCGATAATAGGAATATTAATGAATAAGCAGATTGAGAGGCTTATTTGGCGATTTTCTTAAAAAAGTATATCGCGGACAACTTTTGCGCCCTCAACACCAGAGAGTTTGGCGTCGAGCCCCTGAAATTTATAGGTGAAGGCCTGGTGGTCGATACCGAGCTGGTGGAGCATGGTAGCGTGGAGGTCGTGTACTGTAACGACTTTATCGACAGAGGCATAGCCGAGCTCGTCGGTGCCGCCGTGGGTGATGCCGGGGCGTATGCCGGCACCGGCGAGCCAGAGCGAGAAGGCTTTATTATGATGGTCGCGACCGGCCGAGCCTTTATTTGACTGGGCCATGGGGGTGCGGCCGAATTCGCCGGACCAGACGACCAGCGTATCTTTGAGCAGGCCACGGCGCTTGAGGTCGGTGATGAGGGCAGCGCAGGCGCGGTCGGTTTCGAGGGCTTTCTGGGTGATGCCTTCACGGATGCCGTTGTGGTGATCCCAGTCCCGATGATAGAGCTGAATGAAGCGGACACCTTTTTCAGCCAGGCGGCGTGCGAGCAGGCAATTGGATGCAAATGAGCCATCGCCCGGCTTACAGCCGTAAAGCTCAAGTGTTTCAGGGGTTTCGGCGGCGATATCCATGAGACCCGGCACGCTTGACTGCATCTTGAAAGCGAGCTCATACTGGGCGATGCGTGTGGCGATTTCTGGGTCGTCCGTGCGGCTCTCGTGCATGCGGTTGAGTTCATTAATGGCTGAGACATCGGCTGATTGCTGATCGGCCGTTACCCCTTTGGGGCTGGGCAGATAGAGCACAGGGTCGCCCTTGCTGCGGAGCTGCACGCCCTGAAACCGGCTGGGGAGGAAGCCGCTGGACCACTGGCGGGCGGCGATGGGCTGGGGTGGGCGGCCGATGCCGGTGGAGACGAGGACGACGAAGCCGGGAAGGTCTTGCGACTCGCTGCCGAGGCCGTAGGTGACCCACGCGCCCATGCTGGGGCGGCCGGCAATTTGCGAGCCGGTGTTCATGAACATGTGGGCGGGGTCGTGATTAATGGCGTCGGTGGTCATGGAGCGGACGATGCAGATATCGTCGGCCACAGAGCCGAGATGGGGGAACTGCTCGCAGATTTCAGCGCCGCTCTGGCCGAACTTGCGAAATTTGAACTGGGGGGCGAAGCAGACGAGCTGCTGGCCCTGAAGCTGGGCGAGCTGCTGGCCGCGGGTCATGCTTTCGGGCATGGGTCGGCCGTCCATCGACGCCAGTTTTGGCTTGGGGTCGAAGGTTTCCAGATGCGAAGGGCCGCCGGCCATCGTCAGCCAGATGACCCTTTTGGCCTTTTGCGGCAGCGGCAGGCTGGAGAGAACCCCGCGCGAGGTGCCCGCCGCCTGGGCCAGCGGCAGACTGCCGGAGAGGGATGAGAGGGCGACGGCACCGATGGACTGGGCAGATCGGCCCAGAAACGTGCGGCGCAGCATGCGGGTGCGGATCTGGTCGGCCAGCGTTGTGTCGATCGACATGGCAAAAAATCCCCTTTCGCAACCGCTCAATTATTCGCGGGTGATGGTTTCGTGCAGGTTCAAAAGAACGCGGGCGATGTGTGTCCAGGCGGCGAGTTCCGGGCGATTGATGCCGGATGGCACGGGGGCCATGCCGGTTTTCAAAAGCTCGTCAGCGGCTTGGGGATCAGCTTCGCAGGCGATTCGCTGCTTTTGCAAGAGAGCAAGCAGGGCGGCGGCTTCGGCCGGTTCAGGGCTGCGCTGAAGGGCCTGGCCAAAGGCCCAGTTCAGGCGTTTTTCAGCGGGGGCTTCGGGCAGGCTGGCAAGGATGCGGGCGGCAAAGGCGCGGGCGGCTTCGACATAAGTCGGGTCATTGAGCAAAACCAACGCCTGCTGGGGGAGATTTGAGCGGGTGCGTTCGGCGACGCATTCTTCGCGGCTGGGGGCGTCGAAGGCGAGCATGGAGGGGTGCAGGAAGGTGCGTTGCCACCAGGTGTAGAGGCCGCGGCGGTATTGGGCGGGGCCGGAGTCAGAGTCGTAAGAGCGGACGGGGAAATTGAGATTTTCCCAATAGCCATCGGGCTGATAGGGCTTGGCGCTGGGGCCGCCGATGTGCATGTCGAGCAGGCCGGCGATGAAGAGGGCGTTGTCGCGGACGAGTTCAGCGTCGAGCCGAAGGGGCGACTGGCGGGCGAGCTCGCGATTGTCGGGGTCGCGCTGGCGAAGCTCGGGCGTGGCCGACGAGGTCTGTTTATAAGTCTCGCTGGTGACGATGGTTCGAATGATATGGCGAACATCCCAGCCGCTTTCCATGAATTCGCAGGCGAGCCAGTCAAGCAGCTCGGCGTTGACGGGCGGCTCGCCCTGAGTGCCGAGGTCGTCGAGCACTTTGGAGAGCCCCTTGCCGAAGAATTGGGCCATCAGGCGATTGACAAAAACGCGGGCGGTGAGGGGGTTATCCTTCGAAACGAGCCAGCGGGCCAGGTCCAGCCGGTTCGGCTTTCGGCCTGCAAGTTCTGGCTGGGGAAGATATTCAGGAAAGGCGGGCTGAACAACGTCGCCGGTTTCGTTGAGCCAGTCGCCTCTGGGCAAAATCCGAACATCGATCGGCGTATTGCGCTGGGTGGTGACCAGGCATTTGGGTGTAGTGGAGAGGAGAGAATCGCGTTTCTTTTGAAGGTCGGCCAATTTATTGCGCTGGGTGGCGAACTGGCGGGTGACCTGCTGCTGGAAGTAATCGGCCAACAGGGCTTTTTCGGCATCGGTGCGTTTGGCGGGCAATTTTTTGATTGAGGCGATCAGGTCATTCGCCTTTTTCTTAGCGGGGGCGGAGGCTTTGGTGTCAGGCTTGAGCTTTTCCAGATCGGCGGGGGTTGAACGGATTTTTTCTTCCCACTCGGCCTGTTCGGCGGCGAGATCTTTGGCAACGGCCTTGAGCTCGGTCTTGACGGCCGCGATGGCCTGATCCAGTTCGGCCAACTGGCGGGCCTGGTTGAGGTCAGGCACAGGCATACCGTCTTCGCGGCGGCCGATATCGGCTTCGTTCACGTCGGCAAAGAAGGCGGCGAGCTGGTAGAAATTGCGGGTGGTGAAGGGGTCGAATTTATGGTCGTGGCACTGGGCGCAGCCGGTGGTTTGGCCGAGCCAGACGGTGCCGACAGAGCGGACACGGTCGGTGAGCATACGGGCGCGGTAATCCTTGGGCTGGGCCCCGCCCTCTTCGGTGCTGAGCAGGAGGCGGTTGAAGGCCGAGCCGACGCGTGATTCCTGATTGGCGTCGGGCAGAAGGTCGCCGGCGATCTGTTCGAGGGTAAAGCGGTCGAAAGGCTTGTTTTTATTGAATGAATCGATGACCCAGTCGCGATAGGGCCAGACGTTGCGAGGATTATCGCTGTGGTAGCCGATGGTGTCGGCGAATCGAACGACGTCGAGCCAGGCGATGGCCATTTTTTCGCCATGATGGGCATTGGCGAAGAGCATTTCGACCATGTTTTCATAGGCTTTGGGCGATTTGTCGTCGTGATATCGCTGGAGGCGGTCGGGGGTAGGCGGCAGGCCGATGAGGTCAAAAAAGAGGCGTCGCATGAGTGTGCGCTGGTCGGCCGGGGGCGATGGCTTGAGGCCAATGGCGGCCAGGCGTTTACGGACGAGGAAATCGATACCGTTTTCGCCCTTAGGCACAGCGGGACGGGCGGGCGGCTCATAGGCCCAGTGTTTCTGATAGGTGGCACCCTGATTGATCCAGCGGGTGATCAAGTCTTTCTGGGCATCGGTCAGATTTTTGTTGGCATGGGGCGGAGGCATGACTTCGTTTTTATCCGCCGAACGGATGCGGGCGATCAGCTCTGATTCGCCGGCCATGCCGGGCTTGATGACGCCGGCCTTGAGGGCGGCGGCGCGGTCGTCGAGCCGCAGGTCAGCTTCGCGATGGTTCTTGTCGGGCCCGTGACAGTAGAAGCAGTTGTCGGAGAGAATCGGGCGAATATCGCGATTAAACTGCACCTGGCCAGTGGTATCAGCCTTGGGCCCTTCGTCGGAAGGGGATTGAGGATCAGCCCCGGCGGCCGACAAAAGCGGACAGCCAGCCACAATGACGGCGAGAAACGAGCAGACGAAGAAACGAGACATGGGCCACTTCCCCCCCACAACACTTACCGCCGGCAGGCAAACAATCCCGTCTTTTTTTCTACGATCATATATTATCAGACATTGTTGAATAATACATCTATGCCGGTATGGTTTTGAAAAAAAACAAAAGGCAGCCTGAATCGATCAATTTCAACGATAAAAGAGGCTTTATACGATTGTCGAGGGAGCGTGAAACAAAAAATAGAGGAGTAAAACTCAGGGGTCATGAATCCTTAAGGATTCAATCTTCGTCATTTCTGTTAGAAACTCTCATGAATCCGATATTAACAATAGACGAATCTATGGAATAAAAAGAGAACCATCGGCAGAAGTGGTCAATGAGCACTTCCGCACTTGCGCATTCAAATTCACCAAAATTGGGGTCGAATGCAAGAAAAGTGCGACTACTCGTCAGATGAAACGCAAGTGCATGTCCTCCTGAATCTGTAATTTTTGTCTCTGAATCACCGAATTGATAGCCTGAATTGGAGTTACTTCTACCGGAGCTGAATCGAATATAATATCCAGTTCGCTGGAATTGTGTTCCGCTATTGAATGATTCAGTTACGAGCGGCATAAACATCGATGTGACAACTTCTTTGAAATCGGCGGCATCACGAAAGTACATTGCCACCCGAAATTGCTTGTTTTGACTTTTGGAAGTCGCCACATCGGAATATTTTCTTGCTGCTTTTTGCAGAAAAGCTTCGAAATCTCCACTTCCCGGTTGATTACGGAGCCTTTTATCGTAGTCGAAAGCCTGTTCCAGGAGTGCCTGATCCTTCCTGACTTTTTCAAGTTCTTTCCGATTTTTTTCGAGTAATCTATCATTTTCCGGTGCAACCATCATTTTTTCAATTAATGAATCGATTGTCATCCCTCGTGTTTGATGGCCGGTCTGAATGATGTCCTGAATTCTTGATGTCGCAGGCATATTGTCTCTGTCAATCACATCGCCCTTTTTAATTCCACGCTGTTCACTATAAACAACCGTCATTTCACCGCCTTTTTTGGCCAGCCTTTGATTCATTTTCTGCTGATAAGCCAGGATCGAGTTCTTTAGGTCAGTTAATCTCTGGTCCATTTGTATGAAGTCGAGCATTCGCTGATTAAATGCCTGATTACTGGCTTTCAATTTCTCTATTTCTCTTTTTCTCGCTCTTTCAGCAGTTTTGTAAATTTTGATTCGTTGCTGCCATACGGCAGGCTCGTATCTGGCGATTGCATCATCGATTTCTTTTTCGATCTCTGTGATTTTGTTTTCCATGTTGATATTCAACTGTTCGATTAATACAAGATTTTGCTGATTTTGCCTGTATTCTGTTGCGGCATTCGGATCTTTTTTGGAATCAAGAATTGATGACTTGCCTTTAATCACCCACCTGACGAGCCATTTCACTGATATTCCGGCACAAATTCCATTTCCAAGAATATCTCTCTCGTTCATATAAACAGACTGATCGCCCTCGAAATTCACCAGAGGCTGTGTCTCCCCCTGGTAAAGCAGATGAAATTGGTCGAATTTGATCACCGCTCCAGCAATTTTTTCAATCAATCTTTGCTGGCACTGATCCAGTTTTTTCAGACTGTCAACATAATTTATTGGATTCGTAAGACCAACATCCAAACCTTCAAATGGAGATTGTTCTTGCACTATCTGAATTTTGTAAGAGCTTATTAACCACCGGAAACCTCGAATCCCATCAAAGATTGCCTTACGCAATGTCGGTTTTTGAGAAATGCCCTCAACTCCTAACTGATCAATCGCCTGGTTAATCAGATTAACAACCGAATTTCTGTTAAATTCCTTAGAAAGCGAGCTGTTCTCCCCTCTACCCATGGCTGCAAATAAACCCGAAACTCTTTCAAATTTACCGTCCGCATGAATATTAAGCCTGCTGCCGCGCTTATCGCGTGTGTCTGTCCTGAGATCAAAAGATGCAAGTACGTTCAGATTTTCAATAATCCGGTTCCCAAATGTTGTTAATTCCGAATTCGCCAGCGGCATAGCCTCGTTACCTCTTATTTGAAATCAGTTTCAATTCTTATGAGCAATCTTCCAGGAGCCAGATACAAAAACGACGGTTTTCCGTATTTTGACCCGGTGATTAATTCACTGTTTCTCGTTTTTTTAGCACGTCGAATCTTTTTCACGCATAGATTGTATCAAGTCGGAATCGAAAAAGATCAATGCCCTGAACAAAATCTGGCCTCAAAGCCTTGATTCATGGTTTCTGGGCAGCCCAATCCCTGCGCTGGAGCTTGCTGCTCGTTCTCGAGTGAAATTTGCCGGGTTCAGTTTTCAGCGCGTTTTTTTCTGTGATCGTGAATCAATAATCATGGCGGGTTTGTTCCGCTCTCTCAGGAAATTCAAAAGTTCCATTCAAAAGAAAACTTTTACACTTGACAATTAAAAACTATTATTGAGATCTTTTTGAATCAATGTGAAATAATCCGCAGGCGAGGATGAGATATTCATTGAGCGAATATGATTGTGAAGCGATCTGAATTGTTGAAAAAAGCGGATGATGATGGAAACGGGCCGGTGAGCAACCGGCCCGACTGCGAACGAGTGTTACTTTGGCAGGATTTGATCAGGATTCGCCCTGGGCCTTGGTG
>JBILGL010000113.1:0-9783 GCA_044351075.1 Isosphaeraceae bacterium
CAATCGAAAATGCCATTATTTTTTTGATAGATGAATTCTCATCCTTGAGTTCAAAAAGGAACCGAGTACTATCTCTTGATTCGAATACGCGGGTAACATACCAGGCACCACTGATTTCTGTATTGACATGTCGAATTTTTCCATTTTTGTTACGAATAAAGATATTTAATTGATTCCGCTTCGACTGATCGCTATTTTCCAGCTTCTGTTGTATCAGGAAAAAATTCAATTCATCCCTTGAAAACCTCATCAGACAGGTTTTGAATGAACTATCCTCATTTCTTAATGTTTCAATATGCTGCTGATCAATCATCGAACGAATAATAACAGCCTTGTTTTCGTGTAATGACGCAATCAGATTTAATCGATTTGAAATCGAGATAGAACGATCTTCAGGCTGAAAAGTGCCTGCAAGCTTATCTGAAGTCAAAGGATGAAAATCAACGTTTTCTGTCTTTACGAGCTCCAGCTGACTGCGAGACCTCCGCCAGAGATGATCCCAGACAAAATCTCTCTGCCCAGGCCCTTTATCAATGGCCATTAAAATTTCCTGAGAACGGCTGTAGAGATTGCGCCGTAAGAGCCCAGCTGCGTCAGCAAGTCGTCTGTCGTAGGATGCACGATCCTGAATTTCCTGTTCCTCTTGTAATTGTTGATTTGATTTCGCCAGTTTATCATTCGTTTCCGTCAACTGCCGATTCTTGGTGGCAAGCACGGTGATAATACTGAATAAGGAAATGAAAAAGAAAATAACGGATGTAGCCATTACTGGATGACGACGACTCCATGATGTCATTTTTTCAAAGAGATTTTTTCGTCGTGCCAGCGGCGGCAGTCCATTTAAGTAGCGGCCAAGATCAGCTTTTAGAGCGGTGGCCGAGCGATAGCGGGATCGAATATTTTTTCTCAGACATTTAGAAATAATAAGGTTAAGCCCTTTTGGCAGATCAGGTTTGAGCGAAGAAGGCACTTGGGGCTCTTCGGAAATGACTCGCCTGAGGATTGCTTCGCGGGAGTCGCCGACGAAAGGCGAAAAACCCGTCAAGAGCTTATACATCAAGATTCCGATTGCATGAATATCCGTTGCCGGGCAAATCTGGTCGCTATAGCCCAATGCCTGCTCAGGGGCCATGTAAGATGGGGCCCCGACACCGGCAGACCCCGTCCATGACTCTTCGTTGCGATTTTCGTTCAAAACCCGAGCCAGGCCAAAGTCAGTGATTGCCGGAATGAACTTCAGCTCATTCAGCAGAGGATCTGTCGAATTCTCATCAGGCTTTCGCTGACGCATCAAGATATTCGACGGCTTCAAGTCGCGATGAATAACAGAAAATTCATGCGCGTAAGCCATTGCATCTGCCAGATGATAACCGAGCAATGCAATATCGCGTGGTTCGATCGGTTCAAAATCGATCAGCCAATCGCCAAGTGTCTGCCCATCGATGAACTCTGACAGAATGTAGATTATTTCGCCAATCTCTCCAGATTCCATTACTTCCACAATGCCGGGATGTCGCAGCTTTTCTCCAATTTCCGCTTCCCGACGGAATCGCTTTCGGATCGTTGGAGACTTCAAAACGAAGGGAAACGGGAGCTTAAGTGCCGCCTGACGATGATTACGACTGTCATTCACAAGATAAACCACGCCAAAAGAGCCCCGGCCCAGCTCTCGAATAATCTCAAACGGGCCAAACTGATCAGGCGTTGGTGTGTTCAAAGTATCCATCAATCATATACCTACATTATTTTGAGCTAATCATCTTCTAATGAACTTAACATAATCGGTCAAAGGTCGTCAAAAAATATTGCATTGGATTGATCATTCATCCCAATGCATTGCATCGATTTTTCAGGTCATGAGATGAACAATCAGTAAGAGATCGGGCTGATGGTTCTACCAGCCATGATCATCATGCAATCAATTCCCTGACGACGCTGCCATGTACATCCGTCAGGCGGAAGTCTCGGCCTGCATAACGATAGGTGAATTTTTCATGGTCGAAACCAAGCAGGTGCAGCAGTGTGGCATGAAGGTCGTGCACATGAACGACCTTGTCAACCGACTGGAAGCCGAATTCGTCGGTTGAGCCATGGGCGTAACCGGCCTTGATGCCTCCACCGGCCACCCACATGGTAAAGCCGTGGTTATTATGATCGCGGCCATTGATCTTGCCGGCATTGGCGCCCGGGGTGGGCAGTTCAACGACAGGTGTACGCCCGAATTCGCCGCCCCAGACCACCAGCGTATCTTCGAGCATGCCTCGCTGCTTCAGATCGACGATCAAAGCAGCCAGCCCCTGATCAGATTCCTGGGCCAGTTTTCGGTGGTTGACTTCCAGATCGTCGTGGTTATCCCATGGCTGCCCAGCGCCATGCCAGACTTGAACATATCGCACGCCACGCTCAAGCAATCTTCGGGCCGTCAGGTATTGTCGTGCCTGTGTACCGGGGCCGTAAAGCTCTTGGATATGCTTTGGCTCGCGGGTCGTGTCGAAAGCATCGGCCGCTTCCGTTTGCATCCGAAAAGCAAGCTCGAAGGAGCCAATGCGCGACTCCAGTGCCGCTTCATGGGCACGCTTTTCAGCATGTTCGGCATTCAGGGCCCGCAAGAGCTCAAGCTGGCGTTCCTGCTGCTTGAGTGAAAGACTTTTATTACGCACATTGGCGATCAGCTTATCGATCGCCGTATTTTTGGTATCGACATACGTGCCCTGATAAATGCCGGGAAGGAAGGCCGATTGCCAGTTCTGGCTTTCCTGGATCGGATAGCCATTGGGGCACATGACGATAAAGCCGGGAAGATTTTGGTTGTCGGTGCCAAGGCCATAAAGCAGCCACGAGCCCATGCTGGGCCGGGGTAATCGGGGCTCGCCGCAGTTCATAAGCAAAAGCGATGGTTCATGATTCGGCACGTCGGCCTTCATGGAGCGAATGACGCAGAGATCGTCGGCACATTTGCTGGCGAGGTTATGAAAAAGCTCACTGACATAAAGCCCGCTCTGGCCATATTGCGACCATTTAAAGGGCGACCCCAGAGCCGCGCCGGTGCGTCGCTCAGTGGGCAGGTTGGTCATCGGCAAGGGCTTGCCATGATACTTTTGCAGGGAGGGTTTGTAGTCGAAAGTATCAACGTGGCTGGGGCCGCCGTTGGCGAAGATATGGATCATTCGCCTGGCCCGGGGTACGAAGTGAGGCCGCTTGGGTGAAAGCGGATTGACGCCTGAAGAGAGCAGCGGATTGGCGGCAGAGGTGTCAACTGGCGGCAGGCCATCTTTATTACCGCTGGAATCGGCCGCCAGCAGCCCTTCTTCCTGAAACATCATGCCAAGGGCCATTGAGCCCATACCCATACCGGTACGGTTGAGCCATTGGCGGCGAGTGAGTGCCAGGTCGCGGGGGTCGAGATCGTGATTGTAAAGTGACATCTGTTAGACTCCCCTGCTCTTTTTAATCGACGTAGATAAAAGCATTGGCCTGAAGAAGCGTCTGGGCGAACTGGGCCGCCGCGTTCAGCGGCACCACGCCCGTAGGGCGGTCGCCAAAATCATCTCTGGCGTTCCATGCGACGCCGTTGGTGTCAACACGGGTGATCACCGGAGCCCAGGTGAAACTGTCAAACGATTGGTCGCCCGCCAGCCCACAATCAACAGCAAAGTCTAGTGTCTCGCCCGGCTCAACCTTGATCTCTGCCTTATTGAATTCAGCCTTACCATTGCGGGCTTCCATTTTTGCCAGAATCCCCTGTCGGCTGCTGACGACAAAGCCCCGCACGCCATCACCTTTATCTGATGGGTGTCTGAGTGTCGCATCGACACGAATGGTCATCGCCTCGGAGGCAGTCCATCGGCGAATAGCCGCCGTTTTAACGGTTGGACCAACGTGCCCACCCTCAGATGTCAAGTGATTGTAGGAACCAATTGAATTGGGCAGAGAATCGCCAAATTGCCAGGCAGTGCCGGTGAATTTTGGATATTTAAGGAAATGATCGACACGTCCAGCAGCTTCATTCACTCCACCAAAGCCGTAGGACCATGCAGGCTGAAGCTTTACAGGATCAGTGCCTGTTTGTTCCCTTAAAAAGCTGACGGCCGCAGCGGTTTCAGCTTTTGACAACGGTCGGCCCCAGGCTACTTCGGCCATTTGTGAAGCCGTCGCCTCAGGGCTGTTTTTTAAACCTTCAGCAAAGCGATCCGCGAACAATTTTGACTCTTCCTGTACGAAAGGATGATTCATCAGGAAAAGTGCCTGCTGCGGTACGGTGGTAATGAACCGTTTGGGGCTTGAAGAGTCAGGCCCGGCAAAGTCAAAAGTGCGGAAAAACGAGTCGAGATTCTGCCGCTCAATTAAGGCATAGACTGTGCGACGAGCTGTGTAGGGCGTAACCGTGACATCAACACTTGGGCCATAAAGGGCTGGATCAAGACGGCCTGAGGCCGCCAGAATGGCGTCCCGCATTGGCTCGAGCTCCAATCGCTTGCGATTGGCCTTATGCACCAGCCGGTTTTCCGGGTCTTTCTGATCCGCTTCGGGCATTGGCAATGACGATTGTCGATATGTACGTGAAAGCACAATCCGCCGAATGAGCGATTTGGTCTGCCATTTGTCGGCATGCATGAAATCATAGGCGAGATGATCAAGCAGCTCCGGGTGTGTAGGCGGATCGCTGCGAACACCAAAATCCGAAGGCGACTCGACCAGCGGCTTACCAATCAAATACATCCAGACACGGTTAACCCAGACTCGGGCGGTGAGCGGATTATCCGGCGAAGCAATGGCCTGGGCAAGCTCAAGCCGACCACTTCCGTTTGTAAAAGGTTTACGACTTTCACCTGACACCAGCTGCAGAAACTGCCGGGGCACTTTTTTGCCGGGTCGGCCGGGATTACCCCGCAGAAAAATGACCGGTTCGGTCGGCTGAGGATTATCATTTAAGACCATGGCCCGCACCGGTGCCCCCGGATGCGTGGCATTAATCGAATCGACCTTTTTCTGAAGGTCTCGCAGCTTGTTGCGCTCAGCCCGGTTGACCAGACGTTCCACATTTTTCATGTCAAAATTTAAGAGGCCATTTTCTGACTCAAAAACGGCCAGAAGCGGCTTGTCCGATTCCGCAGGAGCCATTTTCGGATCTTTGGGGCGTGCGGATTGGTAAGCATTGATGTAGGACGAGGCCAGATCAGCCCGCGATTTCGGCATTTTTTTCTGGAGTTCCGCCAGCAGGGCTGCAGGCATCGAACCCGTTTTAAATCCCTTGATTTTCGCTTCGGCCTCAGCTGCAAAAGTCTCCGGCTTCAAACCGGCCAAGTCTTTCCAAGGTATTAAAGCCGAGGCATATTCAGGTTTATTCTCTTTCAGCATGGCCGACCAGCGAAAACCGGTCGCTCGTACCAGCTCAGGCTTGAGATTGCGTTCGGCTGAAAGTTCATCCACTCGGCCGCCCCGACCCATCACTTCAAAATTCAAATTAGCAGCGGTTGCCAGATATTCGGCAGCACGATTGGCCATCTCATTTTTGAACTCTTGAACTATTTTACTCAGAAATTCATCGACCGCTGCACGGGCTTTGCCGATTTCTTTCTCAAATTCCTGACGTTTGGCCGATTGCCCAGCCGTTTCCAGAATTGGACCTTCCTTAGGCTCGGCGGACGATGCAAAAACGCCGTATAGCGAGTAATAGTCGGCAGCGGGAATCGGATCAAATTTATGGTCATGGCAGCGGGCACAGGCGATGGATAGACCCATCAGGCTTCGTCCGATGAGGTCGATCCGGTCGTCGATGATATCGGCCTGATTGTTCAGAAATCTTCTGCCCACCGTGAGATAACCCATGGCAGCCATGTGCCGGTTATCATCTTTGGACGGAATTTTGTCGGCAGCGATCTGGTCGATAATAAATTGGCTGTAGGGTCGATCTTCGTTAAAAGCACGAATCACATAATCGCGATAGGTAAACGCGAAAGGATAGCGCCGATCTTCCTGAAAAACATAGCCTTTCGTGTCTGAATAGCGGGCAAGGTCAAGCCAGTGCCGGGCAAAGCGTTCGCCAAAGTGAGGGCTGGCCAGGAGGCGATCCACCAATTTTTCCGTGGCAAGATCATCCGGTTGTTGGTCCGCCAAAAACGCTTTAATTTCGTCGGGCGCAGGCGGCAGGCCAAGCAAGTCAAATGAAAGACGGCGAATGAGCGTGCGCCGGTCTGCGATTGGCGAAGGCTTCAGGCCATTTTTTGCAAGTCTATCTGAAATATAGGCATCAACAGGATTAGACTGCCATGCAGGGTCGTTCACTTTGGGTAAAGGCGGGGGCGATTTGAGTGGCTGAAAGGCCCAGTGTTTATTTATTGAACTATTGGCTGCGGAATTGATTACAGAAGATGCGGCAGGCCAGTGAGCGCCTGAGTCGATCCATTGGCCGAGATCGGCCACCTGACTGGCATCAAGTGGGGTTGCCTTACTGTTTTTGGGCGGCATCTTGGCGGCATCGCCCTTGTGGGCAGCGGCCTGGAAGAGCAGGCTTTCGTCTTTTTTTCCAGGAACAAGCACTGGGCCTGAATCGCCACCGGCGATCATGGCGGCGCGACTATCGAGCCGTAGGCCAGAAGTCTGCTTGGCTGAACCATGGCAGTCTAAACATTTTTCTGCCAGCACCGGGCGTATTTTGGTCTCAAAAAAATCGTCTTTTTCATCCGCACAAACAACGCCCGGAATACCGATAAAGAGAACACTTAAAACCAATGATGACAGGAGGTTCAGTCGATTCATCGATGGTTTGTTTCCACAAATTGGCGAGTGATACGTCTGCAAAAAGCATGCAAACGAAGGCGGCGAGGAGTCTGGAAGAGCATTCGAATCAGCCGGTAGCTGATCAATTCCACATATTATTATGTTAGCGATTTTTCAAACCGACAAGGCATTTATCGGGGTAAAGTCGCTGAAGCCTTCATCAATTAACGCTATCAGGATGCTGATCAGGTGAATTATTTCCCTGGCTGGGGGATTTCAAATTCATCAAGCGGATGGTTGTCGGTATTGGTCTGGATGACTTTTTCCCGATCTGAGAGAGGCGGCAGAATGCGAGCCGATACCAGACCATCCAGACATTCCCGACTGATCTGAGGCCCAAGATAAGCAGTTGTATCAGTTCTCTTCAACAAGCTGGACCATCGCTCTTGATCCAGCGGGATCGGCTCATTGGAGCCAATCAGAATCTGACCACCGTCTAATTCGACCACATGTGGGAAAACCGATCGAAAAGTCAGGGCTGTGCGTACGGTGGGGGCCCAGGTACACATGATTCCACCAGGCCGAAGCTTCGCACGACAAAGGCTGTAAAACTCTACTGAATAGAGATTTCCGGCATAAGCTCCATTTGGCCTGATGGCGTCGGCCTCTATCATGTCGTAACCTTCCGGATCTGAGGCGATACCGATGCGGCCATCTTCCGGAATGATCTTAAACCGAGTATCTGAGATCAGAGAAGCGAGCATGCGATCGTTATTTTTCTGAGCGAGCCTTGAGAGCAATTGCCACTGTTCAGAGCAGATTTCAAAAACATCAATCTTACGAGTTTCACTCAGGCAGCCCGCCGCCCATGCCGTATCGCCGGAACCAAGCCCAATAATGGCCATTCGAGCCGGTTGACCATGAATCACTGCCGGAATTGCGCCCAGCTTGCTGTGCACTCCGCCATAGGGGATATAGCTTTGCCCCTTGCCATTGTTAGAGACTCGAACACGCCCCCCCTCATCGATCAGTGAAATCACTCCGGTCTCGGACTCAATCGCATCCAGCCGGCGAGAATCCGACTGGCCATGAAAGCGTTCCCAGATCATCCGATTCTCGGGCACACCCAGCAGGCAGCCAATCACAACCGCTGCCAGAAAAATCGAAATCAGGCGGTAACCTCTTACCAGAAAAGAGCCGCCGAAAATCACAAGGCCGGCAGCAAAGAACAATTGGAGCATCCCCTGTGTTTTGAACAGGTTCAGGCCAATAAGACCCGTGAACAGGCTTGCCACCATGCAGCCAGCGATATTCGAAGCCTGTAAAAGACCAAGGCGAAACGATGCCCGCTCGCGGCTGCACTGGATGCCATCCTGTAAGGCAACAAATGAGAGTCCCATGAAAAAAGTCGGCACAAGGAAGAGGGCCATCGGAAAATAAAAATAAAATATGAGCATCTGACCAGTTGACTGATTGACAATCGAAATGGGCTCATAAGTTTGCCAGTAAGAAATCAACCGATCGGCAAAAGGAAGAATCCGAGGAAGGTACACAAGCAACAAAACCGGCACCAGAGAAAAGCAGATAACACCTGCCTGCGAAAGCAGAAAGAGATCCAGCGGCCGTCTCATTTTGCGTACAAGCCTGTTCCCTGCAACGGTGCCGGCGGCCATTCCTCCAAGATAAATTCCGAGTATCAGGCTAAAGGTATAGCTGGTTGATTTTGTGCCGATATCGACCATGCGAAACCAGACGATCTCAAGCCCGATTGAAATAAATCCGCTCAGGGTATAGGCCAGATACCAGAAACTGAGAGGCACGGCTGGCGCTGGCGACATTTCTGATTGTTTCGTATCAGCTTCAGACGGTGGGATTTCTGACAGGAAATTGCCACCGATTGCTGCGCCCAGCATGCTGACAAGGGCAACGCAGCCATTGATGATTGAAGCAAAGAAGATGGCCCCTGAAATGCCCTGAGTCGGTATGAGGACAAAGCCGGCGAGCAGGGAGCCTGCGGCAGAACCTGCGACATTCAAGGCATAAAGTGTTCCAATCACTTCACTTGAACGCTTGCCATGGCGAAGCAGTGCCTGCGCCAGGAGTGGGAAAGTCATTCCCATCAAAGTTGTTGGTATGAGAAGCGTGACGACGTGGGCAATCACCATCTGCCATTTGGCACCAGCATACCAGCCCGCAGGCAAAAACGAGATTTCAAGACCACGCGAGGCAGAAAGCCAGCCACAAAGCCCGATTGAAAGCTCTACCAGACCGAAAACGAGTAGGGATTGTCTGTGGGAAAGACGCCTGCTTAAATCGCCCCCCAAAGCACTACCAAGACCAATCCCGGCCATGAATGCCGCGATAATCGTGCTGACTGAAAAGCTGCCAACCCCTGATAATAGCGTGAGTTGCCGCTGCCAGGCAACTTGATAGATGAGGGCTGGAATGCCACTGAAAAAAAACTGGAAGGAGAGCAGCCGCCCACGATGATCGCTGGTCTGTAACGCCATAGATGCCTCTGATTGAAACACGGTCCGAATCAATCTACAGCCATATTAATAAATCAGGGCGATAACCTTCTATAAAGAAATTAAGAGAATTAAAGAAAGCTGAGGCGATTGATTGGTTTCATTTCAATTTCTCAATCATCGTCATCGCCTTTGCTTCAAATAATTTCTGCCAGCCGGGAGCCAGTACGCAGTCACTGTCTTCCTGAGCCCAGCCCACGTTTTTCAACTGATCTTCGGTTGGTGCATAATAAATATAGCCATTGGTATAACCGGCCACAAAAGTGTGTTTAACCGGAGAGGTTTTTTTGATCTTAAGCCCATGAGCAACAGTCAATTCGCCAGGGAAAGTGACCATCAGGAATTCACCAATGCGAAGGCCAAGCATTTCCACTTCGAGGTCTTTGAAGCCTGCTTTCTCATTTTGCGAATGATGCATCCTTAAAAGAGCGAGATTGGTTTGGATTCGGGTCAGATTCTCCATGGTTTCAACATTACGAAGATAGTCGGCCATATTCTTAAGATTCGCCTTATCAAGACTTTCCAGATGATTTCG
>JBILGL010000613.1:0-2859 GCA_044351075.1 Isosphaeraceae bacterium
TAAAACGGCGGATAGCTCCGCATTGACCATCTCGTAAAGGTCGTTGTTAAATTGGCGATCCGGTAGCGGCAGACTAAGCGCAAACACAGACGCTACAAGTATTAAGCGAACGGCCATGGGAGGGTGCTCCTGACAATTTCTGTTCAGGCCGACTCTTCCCCCTCCCTGGATCCGAAGTCAGCGAAAATCTACCAGACCTTTACGATCTTCAAGATAATGACACTCATTTCATCGGTAATGTTAAATAATTCGCTTTACTGAAAATGAGTAATTTATAAGAATCAGTAAAAATTTTAGTTTTAGCTAATCTGTACTGATCTGATAAAGACTGATGGCGATATTCGCGTTGCGAAAAGTTGGGAAAGCGTTATGATGCGGCGGTCATTTAAGGTTGCTCGAGCTGGGGGCAGGTGATGGGTAAGAAGGCGTTAGTCACTGGTGCAGCAGGGTTTATCGGCAGTCATCTGGTTGAGGCTCTGGTTGAGTCGGGGCATCAGGTGCGTGCCTTTGTGCGCTATAATGGCCGCGATGACCGTGGCCATCTCGACCGCCTGCCAAAGTCAATTCTCGACCATGTCGAGGTTTATCGCGGCGACCTCAAAGACCCTGAAGCCGTTCGCTCGGCCGTGGCCGGGCAGGAGTGGGTGCTCCACCTCGGCGCCCTCATCGCTATCCCGTATTCGTACCAAAATCCGCTGGATGTTGTGCAAACAAACGTGGTCGGCACCTGCCATGTGCTCGACGCCTGCCGCGCCAGCAGCTCTCTTGAGCGAGTGGTGCTCACGAGCACGTCCGAAGTCTATGGCACAGCGCAATATGTGCCAATCGATGAGAAGCATCCGCTGATTGGCCAGTCGCCCTATGCCGCCACAAAAATTGGCTCCGACGCCCTCGGGCTCTCCTACTATCGCTCGTTTCAGTTGCCCGTCACCGTGCTCCGCCCCTTTAACACCTTCGGGCCACGCCAGTCGGCCAGGGCGATTATTCCATCCGTGATCAGCCAGGTGCTGGTTTCGCCCAAGATTCGCCTTGGTTCGCTAAGCCCAAGGCGAGACTTGACTTATGTGAAAGATACGGCGGCCGGTTTCATGGCCATTGCCGCCTGCGACGCTGCCCTGGGCCGAACGGTTAACATTGGTCGAGGCGAAGATTTAACCATAGGCGAGCTGGTGGAATTGATCGGTAAGATCATCGGGGTGCAGATCGAAGTGGAGACCGATCAGCAACGTGTTCGGCCTGAAAAAAGCGAAGTTGGTCGTTTGCTGGCCGGTACCGAACTGGCTCAGGAATTGTTCGGATGGCGATCCAAGTATTCGCTTGAACAAGGTTTACGCGAAACGGTCGATTACATTCGCAGCCATCTTTCCGACTACCGCGTTGGCCAATACACCACCTGATTTCAAACCATAACGGAACAGTCCGAATTAAAAATATGCGGATTGTTCCGATTTGTTAATTTCATTTTTTTATTTCAATTCGACTCGACACTCAAAATTGTATTAAGTTTGCAATGACTGGATACCGTGGGGTTAAGTCATTGACGACACCCACGCCGCAGGGAAGTTCTCCCGATGGAGGGGAAACAATGGCCACAAAGGCTCACAGGGTTGTGACATTCAGCGCAATTTCCACAAGGCGTGCGATACTCTCATCGCTTGCCTTGTGCCTGACGAGTGGCTGCACGCTGCGCCGGCGAATTGCCGAGTCGAAAGTCAAACAACTGGGTATGGTTGATGCGGCTCAACACCGGGAAATGGCCATGTCGCCTACGTCTCCTTACGTCATTGAGCCACCGGATTTGCTCTCCATTCGTGTCAAGCCCGACGATTTCGGCGTTTTTCCGCTGGAATCTGTCGTCGCTCAGGACGGGATGGTTGATCTCGGTTTCATCGGTCGGGTCTATCTTGCCGGTCTGCCGGTTGATCATGCCGAAGCCGTTATCGCACAACGCTTAAGCGAATATGCAAAAGCCAATAATATTAAGATCAATGAATCTCTTAAAGTCAGTATTAAAGTCGATGAAAGCAAAAGCAAATTTTATTATGTGATGGGCAAGGGAGCCCAGCAGGCAAGATTCCCGGTCACTGGCCGCGATACAGTCATGGACGCCGTTTTAACGGCACAGATTAAGTCAAATGCCTTGCTGGAAAAGATTTATGTCGTTCGGCCACACCCAGCCGGTTTGCCGGATCAAGTGATGGCCGTCGATTGGCTCGCGATTCGCGACCGTGGCGACACCACGACCAACTATCAATTGTTTCCAGGCGATCGGCTGGTCATTCCCGGCGGACCCGAACCCGGATTGGTTGAAACGCTGTTCGGTTCAAGATGACCACAGAGTCTTCGCCGGTTTCGCATCACTAATAAAGCCAGGATGCCAGTAGATGCTGCGACCCATGAGCTCGGTTCGGGCACCAGCAGCATACCGTTGATGGCATAGACTCCAATTTGCAAAGTGCCTTCTACATAAGCATTTGCAAGAGATGAGCTGATGGTGTAATTGGGTGTGATCAAAGGGTCGATGCTGGCTGAAATGGTGTGCGTTCCATTGCCAACATAAACATCTCTCGTCTGAGTGATTCGGATTCGGTTTGATCCGGGCAAAAGCTGAAATCGCTGGATGGTCTGAATATCATTTCCAATACCATTATTGGAATTCAGACCGGCCCTCAGGCCCCACTGATTAAAATTGACATTTCCTTCGAGAACGGTCTGAATGGTCACTCGAACCGGTTCATTGAAGCCAGCAAGCTGAAATTGCCGTTCCGCATAGGAGGCCGTTGTGTAGGTCTGCTGAGGATCATTCGAGATATAGCTTGATGACCCTGAAATTACGATGAAATCAGGATAGCTTGGATT
>JBILGL010000114.1:0-9751 GCA_044351075.1 Isosphaeraceae bacterium
GGCTTTTCACAAAGAATCATCTTGCCGGCCTTGGCAGCGGCAATGGCAATCTCGGCATGGGTGTTGTTAGGCGTGCAGATGTCAATGGCGTCGATGTCGCTGCGATCAATGAGCTTGCGCCAGTCGGTCTCGATCGACTCATAGCCCCACTGGTCGGCAAAGGCTTTCGTTGCATCTTCGCTGCGGCCGCAGACTGCCTTCAGCACAGGCCTGTAAGCGAGCTCGGGAAAAAAGTCGTTGACTCGCTTGTAGCCGTTTGTGTGCGTCCGGCCCATGAAGCCATAGCCGACCAGACCAATATTCAAAGGTTTCTTGCTGCTCATCGTTTTTCAATCAATTCCTGGTTGATATTTCAGAGAGGGTATCTCGAAGAAGTAACGCTAATTTTCACGTCAGTAGGCTTTCAGGTCAAGAATTTATTGTGAATCAGCGGCGATTTCCAAAAGAGAAGTCAAAAGCGAAGGGCCTCATGTTTCTTAAACACGAGGCCCCTATTCTTTTAAAGCTGATTCTGAAATTGTCGGAGAACTCAAATCTCCTGCGGAATTCGCATGGCATAGAACGAACGCCAGGCAAATGTCAGGCCGATGGCCAGCATCACCACGCCCACCACGGCCGTAATGTCCTGGCTGCCGTCCTTCTGGGCGGCTTCCTTCATGGCAATGGCGATCTCAACAGCCAGCAGGCCGAAGAGCGTAGAGAACTTGATGATCGGGTTCAGGGCCACCGAAGTTGTGTCCTTGAAGGGGTCGCCCACCGTGTCGCCCACCACCGTGGCAGCGTGCAGTTCGGTGTTCTTCTCTTTCAAATCCACTTCCACCAGCTTCTTGGCGTTATCCCACGAGCCACCGGCATTCGCCATGAAAATGGCCTGGAACAAGCCAAACACAGCGATCGAAACCAGATAGGCCACGAAGAAATTCGGGTCAAAGAACGCAAATGCAAGTGTCAAAGACATCAGCGTAATGAAGATATTCCACATGCCCTTCTGAGCATACTCAGTGCAGATTCGCACCACCGTTTTGGAGTCCTCAAGATCGGCCTCCTTCTTGTTTAAATCCATGTTCTTCTTGATGTATGCCACCGCACGATAGGCGCCGGTCGTAACCGCCTGAATCGACGCACCCGAGAACCAGAAGATCACCGCACCACCAGTGATAAACCCAAGCAGCACAGGGGCATCCGTCAGACTAAGCTGCAACATGCCTGCCTTTTCCAGTAGCAGAATGATCGAGAAGATCATTGTGGTGGCACCCACCACCGCCGTGCCGATCAAAACCGGTTTGGCCGTTGCCTTGAAGGTGTTGCCGGCCGAGTCGTTCGCCTCCAGATAATGCTTGCCCTGCTCAAAGTCGGGCGTAAAGCCAAAATCCTTCTCGATTTCTTCCTTAATGCCGGGGATATGCTCCGTCTGGGCCAGTTCAAAAATGCTCTGTGCGTTGTCCGTCACCGGGCCATAGCTATCCACTGCGATATTCACCGGGCCCATACACAAAAAGCCAAACGCCACCAGACCAAAGGCAAAGATCGAGGCATGCTGGCCAGCAATCTGATCCAATCCCTGAAGGCTTACGAAATAAGCACCTGACATCAGTCCGACAATCAGCATGCCGCACCAGAAGGCGCTGAAATTGCCCGCCACCAGGCCCGAGAGAATCGTGAGCGACGCACCACCTTCGCGGCTGGCCGTCACAATTTCCTGCACGTGCTTGGAATGAGAGCTCGTAAAAGCCTTGGTAAATTCAGGAATCAGCACAGCCGCAATCGTGCCGCAACTGATAATCATCGCAAGCTGCCACCAGAGATTCGGCACGCTCGAGACAGCACCCGCCGCATTGGAAACGGATATGTCTCCGATCAGCAGCCAGCTCATCAGAAACGAGGTCGTGATGCAGAGCACGGCGGCAATCCAGATCAGACGCGTCAGCGGCTCTTCAAAGTTGAAATCCTTCAGGCCGCCGTATTCTTTCTCGGAATACTTCTGATTAATGAAGTAGGAAGCACCCGACATGAAGTCCATCAGGAAACGCATGGCAAAGATCCAGACGATCAGCTTGGCCTGAATCGAAGGGTCTGCCACCGCCAGCGTGATGAACGAAATCAGGGCCACGCCCGTAACGCCGTAAGTCTCGAAACCGTCGGCCGTTGGGCCAACAGAGTCGCCGGCATTGTCGCCTGTGCAGTCGGCAATCACGCCGGGGTTACGCGGGTCGTCTTCTTTGACCTGAAAGACGATCTTCATCAGGTCAGAGCCGATGTCGGCGATCTTCGTGAAAATACCGCCCGCGATACGCAGCACAGAGGCACCCAGCGACTCACCAATCGCAAAGCCGAGGAAGCAGTAGCCAACAATCTCGCGATTCACAAAAAGCAGAATGATGACCATCATCACCAGCTCTAGCGAAATCAGGAAGAGGCCGATCGACATACCCGCCCGCAGCGGGATACTCACCACATCCCACGGCTTGGCCTTCAAGGCAGCAAATGCCGTGCGTGAATTGGCATAGGTATTCACACGAATCCCATAGGACGCCACCCAGTAAGAGCCGCCCATACCCACCAGCGAAAAGAGCAGAACCAGCAGAACGGTGTCTATGCCCTCGCCCTGAAGCACCATGAAATAATAAGTCATGGCCGCGCCGATAATCGCAAAAAGCACAAGCAGAAACTTGCCCTGCTGAACAAGATACGTGTTACACGTCTGGTAAATCGTTTCGGAAACGTTCAGCATCGACTGATGCGCCGGCAACTGTTGAATCTGCTTGCGAAGCGTCAGACTGATACCCAGCGTTCCGCAAATCACCAGCGCACCAAAAGCCAGCAGATTCCAGCCACTGACTTCCTGACCCAGCAGGTTGAACTTGCCGGCATGAAGATCAGGAATCTTCATATCCGCTTCACTGGCCATTGCGGACGTCGTCGCCGCAAGGACTAAAAAAGATAGTACGGCAAAAATACGGGATGCGTTTCTCATGTTACTTCCGGTTTGGCATGATGAGCATTTATCGCCACTGAGTTGATTGGCGATCTTAGAGGAGGTCTCTGGCTAAAATACATTCTAGGTCATGGTCAATCAATAAGTTTTTCTAATACCAATTTTCGAAACAAACATGCTTAATATACCATTTAAGTTCCTTATGTCTTAATTCTTAGATCATTATTTCAAGCTGTGAAAAAAATCACAGATTTGTGGAAATTCTTCAAAATCATACCAGATTTTGCAGTCTGGCTGTACGAAATGTGATTCGCTGCGAAAGATTCAGGGAATGCCACATGGCAACCCCTCTTATCCCAATTAACTCACTTAAATTCAATAACTTACAGGTTTTTCTCAAATAAAGAGCATTCAGTCATTGACTAAAACCACTAATACACAATATAGTGTAATAGTGTAGAAACTAAGCAAACGATCAGCCTGAAGGATTCATAAATGGGGGATATGCCGAAAGAAGCAAGCTTGTGCAGCCCATCGCTCAACCGGCGTCCGCTGATCACCGCCGGCCAGGCCGATGCTCTTCAGTCGCTCTTCAAGCTCCTGGCCAACGACACACGCCTGCGCATTCTGCATGCCCTTATTCGTTATGGCGAGCTTTGTGTGACTGATCTCGCCAGAAAACTTGAAATGAAACCACAGGCGGTTTCAAACCAGCTTCAGCGACTCTCAGGTGTGGGCATGATCGCCCCCTGCCGACGCGGCAACAGCATCTTTTACCGTGTGGTGAACCCCTGTGTCGAACCAATGCTCGACCTTGCTCTCTGCCTTACTCATGACGAATGTCAACAACCATCCGAAAGGCCTGTCAGCCATGACAAAACCAATTGAAGAACTCGTCCGCGAAAAATACGCCAGCGCCGCCACCAGCACCCTCTCAGGTGATCACGCTGGCGTTAAAAGCATCGCCAATGCCTTCGGCTATTCCGACGAAGAACTGGCCGCAATTCCGGCTGAAGCCAATCTCGGCCTCTCCTGCGGTAATCCCACGGCAACTGCAAATCTCAAGCCCGGCGAAGTCGTTGTCGATCTCGGCTGTGGCGCAGGGATCGATGTCTTGCTCGCTGCCCGCAAAGTCGGCCCGAATGGCCGCTCCATCGGCATCGACATGACCCCCGAAATGCTGGCCCGAGCTCGCGAAAATGCCGCAAAACTTCAGCTTACTAATGTCGATTTCTATGAAGCCGGTATCGACCATATCCCGCTTCCTGATCAATCTGTCGATTGCATTATTTCCAATTGCGTAATTAACCTTGCAGATAATAAGCCCGCCGTTTTCCGCGAAATGTATCGCATTCTCAAGCCAGGCGGCAGGCTGGCCATCTCTGATATTGCCCTCAAAAAACCACTGCCCGACTCGCTTCGCCACGATCTCATGGCCTATGTCGGATGTATCGCCGGCGCCATCCTGATCGACGATTATTACAAAGGTCTGACCAACGCCGGCTTCGCATCACCACAAATTATTGATCTCGGCAAGGATCTGAATGCTTATGCAGCAGTCGATGGTCAGTCTGCCTGTTGCCCGCCGACCATGGAGCCTGATAAACCCGCTGGCCTGAACCTGATTCAGGAATCGTGCTGCTCAAGCACCCCGACCAACGACGTGCACGAAGGGCTCTCCATGCTTCTCGCCAAATGCAATATTAACGACTTTGCTGCCAGTGTTCAGCTTTATGCCGTCAAGCCCTGATTGCATTTCCATTTCAACAGGATCTTCATGCCTATGCTCGCCATTTTCCTGAGTATTCTCGCATTTCAATTGCCTGATCGCCAGGCCACTGAGACAACATCTGTTCATGCCATCCGGCTCTTTCAGGCCATCGGCACGCCCGACACCCTCACCCGCGACCAGTTTCTGAAAGCGAAGATAGCCAGAGCACTCGCCAGGGACAACCAAATCGCATTTGATGAAGTCAACGAATTAATCACTCAAGAAAAATTCATCCAAATTGCCGGAGCAGATGGGCAGATGAATTCAAATGAAATCGTAAAAGCCTCGGATGAAATCATGCCCGCCAGCCGATTGAAATTAAATCCGCCCGCGCGTCATCATGCCGACCTGCTGACCACCTCGTTTGACATGATCGACGAGCCCCATCGCCAGGCTGGTCAAAAACTCGCGGAATGGATCATCAAACAGCATCAGCCCGGCAAACCGCTGCATATCATTGTGGTTTGCACCGGTAACTCGCGCCGAAGCATGATCGGCTCAAGCATGGGCAATCTCGCCGCTGCCTACTACGGCATGCCAGAAATCCAATTTCATTCCGGCGGCACCGCACCGACTGCATTTAATAAACGCACCATCCAGACACTCAAAAATATCGGTTTTTCAATCGAAACCAGTGGCAATGAAGCCCCTCGTGGCGAGCCTCAGACGGCAAACCCCATCTACACAATCAAGTGGGGCGAGGGCCTGGAAAGCCAGGAATTTTCAAAGCACTATGCCGACAAAGCCAATCCACAAAATGGCTTCGCTGCCCTGATGGTCTGCTCAGAAGCCGATGCTGAGTGCCCATTCGTCAAAGGGGCTTCTGCTCGTATCAGTATGCCCTATCTTGACCCGAAACTTTTCGACGACAGCCCATTTGAAGCCGCCAAATATGCGGAGCGTCGCGACGACATCGGCCGCCTGATGCTCTCTGTCATGGCCACGGTTCGGCAGGAATTATTGAAAAAATAACGATGAAAAAGCCCGGGAGAATTCACTCATCCCGGGCCATTTTTTCATTTCAATCAATTCGCCCGGTCATTAAACCGAAGCGAATTTCCCTTTGCCCGAAGCACGCCGGCGGGCTTCTTCGGTCAGGTATTTCTTCCGCAGGCGAATCGACGAAGGCGTGACTTCCACCATCTCGTCATCTTCAATATATTCCAGAGCCAGTTCCAGCGTCAGCAGCCGCGGCGGTTTCAGCAGAATGTTTTTATCCGACCCGCTGGCCCGCATGTTCGTCAGCTTCTTTTCCTTGATCGGGTTCACGGACATATCATCCGCCCGCGCATTTTCAGCCACGATCATGCCTTCATAGACCGGGTCGCCTGGCTTCACAAACATCGTGCCGCGCTGTTGAAGATTATCAAGCGCATAGCCCTTGACCTGCCCGGGCACCATGCTGATCATCACACCATTCATCCGCCGAGGAATATCGCCCTTATATGGCTGATATTCGCGGAAGACATGGTGCATCATCGCTTCGCCCTGAGTGGCCGAAAGCAGCCGCGTGCGAAGGCCCAGCAAGCCCCGCGCCGGGATCACAAATTCCAGATGGGCATATTCGCCCTTCACGTCCATCCGCAGCATTTCGCCACGCCGCTGGCCCACCAGCTCCATCACCGGGCCCATCAGCCCCTGCGGCACATCCACCACCAGCTCTTCATAAGGCTCATTCAGCTCGCCATTGATTCGCTTCAGAATCACTTCTGGCTTGCCCACTGAGAGCTCATAGCCCTCGCGGCGCATCGTCTCAATCAGCACGGAAAGATGCAAAAGACCACGGCCAGAGACTTTATACGCTTCGCCATCTTCTGATGGCTCTACCTTCAAGGCCACGTTTGATCGCAGCTCGCGCAGCAGCCGGTCATAAATATGGCGGCTCGTCAGGTAGGTGCCTTCACCCACCAGCGGCGAGTCGTTTACACCAAAAACCATCGAAAGCGTCGGCTCATCCACCGCAATTCGCGGCAGGGCCTCCGTATTCTCCACCTCGCAGATCGTGTCGCCAATCGATACTTCTTCCAGACCCACCAGCGCACAGATATCACCCGCCGATACCGATTCGGCATCCACCCGGCCCAGCTTGTCAAACGTCATCAGCCGATCCACCGTGTCGTTCTGCCGATGATCATCAATCTGCATCAGGCTGACACGCTGGCCTTTTTTCACCGTGCCGGAATAAACCCGCCCGATGGCGATACGACCGACATATTCGGAAAAGTCGAGCGTCGTGCAAAGCATGCGAAACGCAGCATCCATCTCCACTTCCGGCCCGGACACTTTCTCCATGATCATGTCCAGCAGCGGCTCGATCGTCCCTTCCCGTGCCTGTGGATCATGTGACGCAAACCCCGCCCGGCCCGAGGCATAGATATACGGAAAATCAAGCGCGAGATCATCCGCACCCAGCTCCACAAAGGTGTCAAATATCTCGTTGAGCACCTGCTGTGGCCGGGCATCAGGCCGGTCAATCTTGTTAATCACCACAATCGGCCGAATGTGATTCGCAAAGGCCTTACGCAGCACAAATTTTGTCTGCGGCATCGGCCCTTCAAAGGCATCCACCAGCACCAGCGCACCATCTGCCATCTGCAGCGTACGCTCCACCTCGCCACCAAAATCGGCGTGGCCAGGTGTATCGATTAAATTGATTTTGACGCCTTTGTAAGGCAGTGCGATATTCTTGGCCAGAATGGTAATACCGCGTTCACGTTCCAGATCGTTGGAGTCTAAAATTCGCTCGCCCTGGAGCTGAGAATCGCGAAACTGGCCGCTCTGTCTCAACATCGAATCAACGAGAGTTGTTTTACCATGGTCAACGTGGGCAATAATCGCGACATTACGTATGTCATTTCGACGCTGAGCTTTACCTGACATTTTCTCTCGTTTTGCTTCCAACGGGAACGAGTCGCCTCGGCCGGGTCAGGTTGACCCGGTCAGAATACAGCGGGCAGACTTCTCTCATAGATCAGGATCGATAATCTCCTGAATTTTCTATCTATCATTATTGAATTTATTGATTTAAAGACAAGCCCAACCCGGCCTTCTTCATCAGAAATTCACTTCAAAAACCGCAATATTCATGCTGGCTCACAGGCATTTGCGAATTTTTACCCAACTTACCGGAATTTCAGCACATTTGCTTGACGATCAGATACACTTATTGCAAAGAACCTTCCCGGTTTTTTTCGAGCTCCTCTCGGACGTTTCGTGCCGGGATAACATTACCGCCCGCAGGTTCTCACATGATCACCTCGACAACTGTTGCGACCACTGTCCCGAAGATTGTCGCAACACCGACAGATTCCGATCGAAATCGAATCGACCGGCACCTTGATCGAATCCTCTCCCGGCTCCGATTGCAATTCGCTCAGAGATCAGAGTTTATCGCCTGTGCCGACCATATCTCCCGCTTTGTTCTTAATGGCGGCAAAAGAGTCAGGCCTCGCCTTTGTCTCTCCATTTATCGAATTCTGAAAGATCTGGAGCCTGATTCGCAAATTCCCCGCCCTCTCATGTGGGTCGCTTCATCGCTTGAGCTTTTTCACGCATTCATGCTTGTGCATGATGACCTGATCGACCGCAGCCCACTGCGGCGTCACAGCCATTCCATGCACGAATCAATTCGCCTGCGATCCGCTGAATTTAATACCGAATCCATGAATGACCAGAAAGCCGCAAGCTTGGCACTGGTCATTGGCGACATCATGTTCACCGTCGGCATGAGCATGGTCACTCAGGCCGGGCTCGAAGGCCGCACCGCCCGCAGCGTTCATAAAATCATAACCGATATGCTTCTCGAAACCGGCCTCGGCCAGGGCCTCGATATACTTTTTGAAGATAAGCCACTCGCCGATTTTGACCATACAGGCGGCGACGACGAAATATATCAGATGTATCTCTACAAAACGGCAAGATATACAATCACTGGCCCACTGCTCATCGGCGCAGCCATGGCCGACGCTCGACCTGATCTTCTCAAGTCGCTCACCCGTCTGGGCGATATGCTTGGCCTGGCCTATCAAGTCCGCAATGATCTTGAAGATCTTACCGGTGCCGCCGCCGGGCTCGACTCGCCAGACCTCGATTCTGGTAAGCGAACCCCAATACTCATCCATACTTACAGAAATCTCTCGCCGCTTGGCAAGCTGTCGTTGATCCGCCTGCTGAACGACCCGCCCGGGCCCGATCGCCGTCGCCAGATCTTCTCGCTGATGGAATCGACCGGCTCGGTCGAGCATGCCCAGAAACTGGCCGAACGCCTGCAAGTCGAGTCGCTGGAATTGATTCAGCATCTCCCCACCTGCGCTGAGAAACGACAGGCAATCGCCCGCCTGGCATCAGTTCGGGCCAACGGCTGATTAATGATTAACCAACTCATCCCGATCAAAGGCTTTACAGCCTTTGGTCCTGTTATTGAATCATGGCTCAAATGACATCACAGAACGGATCGTCAAACGGTCATCAGAAATCATCCCGTGGCAATGCTGTCGTTATCGGCAGCGGCTTCGGCGGCCTGGCCGCCGCCATTCGCCTTCAGGCGAAAGGCTTCAGCACAACCATTCTGGAGATGCGAGACAAGCCGGGCGGCCGCGCTTATGTTTATGAAGACAAAGGCTTTATATACGACGCTGGTCCGACGATCATCACCATCCCCCAGATCTTCACAGAACTCGCCGATGTTGCGGGCAAGCGTCTGGAAGATTACGTAACGATTGTTCCCTGCGACCCTTACTACCGTATTTACTTCGACGACAAAACACATTTTGACTATCGCGGCGGTGATGCCGAACTTGAAGCGGAAATCGCCCGCTTCAGTCCCGGCGATGTGGAAGGCTATCGCAAATTCGCTGCCTACAGTTCTCGCGTCTTCGACCGGGCTTACACTGATCTTGCAGACTACGCCTTCGACAGCTTCTGGGACATGATCAAAGTCTCGCCCGACCTCATGAAGCTCCGCGCTGACCGCTCTGTCTTTGCCACCGTCAGCCGCTACATCAAGAATCCTAAACTTCGTCAGGTCTTCAGCTTCGAGCCTCTGC
>JBILGL010000615.1:0-2848 GCA_044351075.1 Isosphaeraceae bacterium
GAGCTTTTGGAAAAGCCAAGGGCCCGCATTGTGCCGATCTCCCGCGTTCGGCTGGCCACCGCACCAAACATCGTATTGGCCGCCGCAAACATTGCCCCGATCGTCAGAAAAACGGCAATCACAAAGCCAAAGACCTTGAGAAATGTCGTTGACTGTGTCTGCTTGGCGTAATATTCCTTTTCGCCAAGGGCCAGCAGGCGATATTGCGGGTCATCAACAATCACCGCCTTGATCGCCTCAAACTCCGCCGGCCCGGCGGCCCGAATCTGCACGCTTGAAACCGACCCTTCCCGCGATAAATTCCGCTCAAGATCTTTCCGGTCCACCCAGATTTCGCTTTCTGCCGAACCACCGCCCGCACGAAACAGCCCAACGACGCGATAGCTTTCTTTTTCGCCGACTTTCAGGGTGTCGCCCAGATTTGAATTCTTGAACCGGCCCGTCAGTCGCTCGCTCACAATCGCTTCGCCCTTGCCGGGCTCAAGGTCTCGCCCGGCGACAATCTGAAAGTCCCGTCTCAGCAGCCGCCCCACCGGATCAAGCCCACGAATGATCAGGTTGGTGCGCGAGCCGTTGGCACGCTCCATCACCGGAATATTCAGCAGCTCACGCGAGACCAGGGGGCCAAGCTTAGGGTCCGTCGCCACGCCCTTGAGCGTGACCATCGTATCGGCCTTGTCCAGCTCAAATCCGCCATCGGTCTCGTTGGTCGATCCCTTGCGGAGGATGATAAGATCCACCGGATCTCCTGATACGTCAAGGCTTTGCTGCAAGCCTTCAACCATGCTGAAGAGAATGCAGCTGGACCAGACGATCAGGGCCGTGCCGGCCACGGTCATCAGGGTGGTGCCACGCCTGACCCACAGATTTCGCGTATTGTATTTAATCGGGACCATTTCTGGAGTGTCTCAAAAGTGTCAGACGACTTTCCGCAGGCCCTGAATCACACCCAGTCGGGCGGCCGCAAATGCCGGCAGCAGGCCACTGAGAAAGCCAATCAGGATCGATGTGCCAAAGCCAAGCAGAGCGGTGCGTGTCGGGATGAAAAAGAAGGGCAGGGCACCGGCCGTGTAGGGCGAGATGTCAAACACATCAAAAAGCAGCTTGCTGCCCAACGCCCCCACAATACCGCCAATGGTCGAGACGAAAACTGCCTCAGAAAGCACCATGCCCAGCACTTTACCATTAGTAAAACCGATGGCCTTCAGGATGGCGATCTCGGTGGTTCGCTCACGCATGGCCATGGCCATCGCATTGCCGGAAACGAAAATCAGCGATACGACAACCGCCAGACCGACGGCCGAAATCATCAGCCGCATGTCGCCCCAGAGCTCGGCAAACTGGGCCACGAAGGCATCTTCCGTCTGCGTGCGGGTCGGCGTGTCGCTGTTAATCGTTGAGGCGTCGATCGTCCGGCACATCGATGCCGGGTCGGTTCCCTTTTTAATCTTCAGAAAGACTGTGCCGGCATTGCCTGCCTGGCGGCCCTGAAAATCCTTCTTCAACCCCTCTTCCAGAAATCGCCAGTTAAAAATGCACATCCGGCCGTCGCGATCCGGCGGGGCTTCATAAATGCCACGAACGGTCAGGTTCAGGTCAAAGGGGTAAATCGTCCCTTTAAGTGGCATCGGGTCGCCAATCTTGATATTCCGTTCCTCCGCCATCTTAAAGCCGATCACACAGCCGGATGGGTCTTCAATAAATGCTTTTTTCTGATCTTCAGGGATCGTCAGTTCATCCCAGATGTCGAAAATGGTTTCTGGATAGATGCCAAACTGGGCGAATGGCATCTCCTGCTCCTGATACTTGCCGCCATACCACGAAAGAGGCGATGCCGCGGCCACCCCATCCATTCCGGCCACTTCTTCCACAAATCGTATGGGCACCTGGGCCGCGAAGCCCTGGCTTGACATCGCGATGATCCGGTTTGAGCCTTTCAGCGAATCGCTCACCTCGGAATTGACCGAGAGAAACGAGAGCATGATCATCATCAGGAAAAGGCTGACGGAGATCGAGCCGATCGTCAGCAGCGACCGCACCGGATTGCGGCTGATATTTCGCAGAACATAGCCAAGATATTTCATGGAACTGGTTCCTTTCGATCAGGCCACACCCATGCGGCTGCGGGCCTCAGCCTGCGTTTCGTCGCCCACCAGCTGCCCCTTGTCAAGCCGCAGCAGACGGCTCGCCCTCGAGGCGGCCTGTGGGTCGTGCGTGACCATCACGATCGTCTTTTCCAGATCCCGGTGCAGCGTCTCCAGCAGCCCCAGAATCTCTTCGGCGGAAGTTCGGTCAAGGTCGCCTGTCGGCTCGTCGGCTACGATCAGGGCCGGGTCGGTGACAATCGCCCGGGCGATAGCCACGCGCTGTTCCTGACCACCCGAGAGCTGCCTTGGGTAGTGATCTTCACGCCCCTCAAGGCCCACAATCTTGAGCGCTGTGGCTGCCCGGCGGCGACGCTCCGACTTTGAAACCGGCTGCAAAAGCAGCGGCAGTTCCACATTCTCCTGAGCGGTCATCACCGGAATCAGGTTGTACATCTGGAAAATAAAGCCGATATGATCTGCCCGCCAGCGTGTCAGCTGGGCCTCTTTCAGGCCCGATATGTTCAGGCCATCCACAATCACATCGCCCGCCGTGGCCCAGTCCAGCCCGGCAATCAGGTTCAGCAGAGTCGTCTTGCCCGAGCCTGATGGGCCCATCAATGCCAGAAACTCGCCCTGACGCACATTCAGGTTCAGGCCTGAGAGCACCGGGATCGACTGCCCATTACGCTTGTATTCTTTGGTCACATTATGGATCTGAATCGCCAGTGGCTCTGACACGGTTGTTCACTCCAGCCGTTTTG
>JBILGL010000614.1:0-2848 GCA_044351075.1 Isosphaeraceae bacterium
GTCATAGCGATTCCACTGAATTCCGAAGCTGTTAATATAAGCCTCGCCCGCAAATCGGGGGATGCCTCGAATAATCTGGTAGCTATGTGCGTTCTCACTACTGCATTGAACAGTTTCGCTGCCTGAAAAGTGCAGCGCACCGCCGCACTGGGGGCAGCGAAAGAGTGAAAAATCAGAAATTGCCTGAAAACTGGCCAAGACCGTTTGCCGCCTGCCGGGTTTGAAGTGCTATTGCCGCCAAGGTTTCCATCTATCTGATATGATAGCAATGAAACCTTGGTGCGTTACATCCGAGTCTATCCAAATCGCGGAATGACATTCAATCATGAGCCACAATCGGCCTGAGTTTGAACACGATCAGCCGACGCTCAGGCCGGCTCTGAAATTGCTTGAAATGCAGGCAAGGGAAGACTTTCAGAAATTATTTGAACTTGATGGTCAAGCGATAAATCGGCCGCAAGTCTGCGTGGTGGCACTCTCCGGCGGGCCCGACAGTGTGGCCTTGTTGCATCTGTTAATGAGTGCCGCGCCTGAATTGCGATTGATCGTTGCCCACATGAATCACCATGCCCGCGCCGGGGCCGATGCTGATGAGCAATTCGTGGCGCATCTTTCAGCAAAATCAGGTCTTACGATTGAAATTGGCCACTTCCGGGCCACTCGCCAAAGCCATTTTGAGGAAGATGCCCGCAAGGCCCGCCACCAGTGGTTGGAGGAGGTGGCATGCCGACATGAGGCGGGCTTTATCGCCACCGGACATACGCTGGACGATCAGGCGGAAACGCTTCTGCTGCGTATGGCACGAGGCACCGGCCCCACCGGGCTTGCTGGAATCAGGGCGAGCCGAATTCTGCCCAAAACCGGTGTAACCCTTATTCGTCCCCTTCTGAATATCACGAAAATCGAAATATTGCAGTATCTTGGCGAAATTGAGCAGCCCTACTGTTTCGATCCAACCAATAACGATATCAACCAGCAGAGCCGAGCCTGGGTTCGGCATGTGCTCTATCCACTTTTGGCAGATAGACTTAACCCAGCACTAAATCGCTCGCTGGCCCATCTGGCCGCACTCATGGCCGAAGAAGAGGATGGCTTGGAACGCCTCATTCGGCCGATGTTTGCTGATCTGGTGCAAGTTACTAAAGATCATAATGTTATAGAAATCGATTCCTGTCAGTTCGCAGACCGGGGCGAGCCTTGGCTGCGGCGGCGATGGCTGCGGTTGCTCTGGCAGGATCAGGGCTGGCCAATGGGGCCGATGAATCAGCAGAAATGGCACGCGCTGGAATGCTGGATCTCTCAGCCTGAAAGTGACTTGCGTCACTTCATTCCGGGTGGATTGGTTGCGTGCCGGATGGGCAATCAGGTACGCATCGAACGGCTGCTAGGGCATTTGGCCAGCGATTCGGAAATAGATCATAAATCATTTGAAGAAAATGGTTTGCAATATGATTGGACCTGGCCAGGCCGGCTTGAACTGGGGCAGGGCGGGGCATCACTTGAGGCCCGATTGTTGCCGGAAAAGCCCCATCTGGAAGAACTTAAAACGATGAATCCGCAGGAGTTTGCGGTGGTTGACGCCAGTCGGGTTGAGACGCCTGTTTTCGTTCGGCATCCAGAGGATGGTGATCGGTTTGATCCGCTGGGGATGGGCGGGAAGCATCAGCATGTGGTTGATCTGCTTCGGCATCAGGGCCTTACAGAATTTGAGAAAAAAAACGAGTGGCTGGTTTGTGATCAAAAGGGGATTATCTGGGTGGCGGGGCGCCGGATTGCCGAGCGGGTGAAGTGCCATGAATCAACAACCCAAGCCTGGCTTTTGACTTATAACCGCAATTCATGAATGCCCAACCCCCTATCCCAGACCTGAACACATCGCCAGCCAAGGCTGATTGTTCTGTGTATAAGTCATTATTTATTAGAAAGATAGAATCGGTTATCGAAAATGGCCCGCCGCTTGTTGCCGTACTGATCTTAGCGGCTTTCGTTCGTATGATTGCGGCCATGGTTGTGGATTATGTTGCAGCGGGCAGGGGGGCGAAGTGCCTTTTTGGCGATACGGAAATCTATTGGCAGTATGGTCTTGCAATCGCTACGGGCAAGCCTTATGTGGTTTATCAGTGGGAAGTTCCGCACTATGCCCTGCGCACGCCTGGATATCCGCTTTGGCTCGGATTCTGGATTCGCCTGTTTGGAGATTGGACGCTGGCAATTCGCCTGGGGCAGTCGGCTCTGGGCGTTTTATCCGTCTGGTGGATTTATCTACTGGCAATTGAGTCAGGTTGCTCTTCACGTGTGTCGCGGCTGGCTGCTTTGCTGCTGGCGATTGACCCTTTTGCCTCGCTTCAGTCAAATTTCTTACTAACGGAGTCAATTTTCTCACCGCTCCTGCTTTTTTTTCTCTTGATTTGGACACGTCAAATTTTTGGCTCGATACAACCGCAAAAATCCTTACAAATTGCCATTCGCTACTTTTTTGTTGGATCCTTACAGGCGATCCTGGCGCTGATTCGCCCGGCCTGGGGTCCGTTTCTCATTCCTCTTTTAGTGATTAATCTATTCGCTCATAAATATTTACATAAATATTCAGCATCGCTTTCTATTAAATTCAATTTGATGATGATCACCGGCTGGCTGGTGGTTGTCATGCCATGGGCATTGCGGAATGAGTCGGTAATCGGCAGGCCTGCTATTGGCGGAACATGGGGTGGGGCAAGTCTTTACGATGGAGTCAGGCCAGGGGCTGATGGCACCAGTGAAATGTCTTTTGTGGCTGCTCCCGAATTTCGAGATCTTTCGGAAACAGATCAGGATGATCGCTGGAAAGCATTGTCGTGGCAGGAGATCA
>JBILGL010000181.1:0-7715 GCA_044351075.1 Isosphaeraceae bacterium
ATGTGAGCGACTTAAACGACCGGAATCAAATGGTGGATAAGTCGGCCAGCATTGCGGAAAAATCAGCGAAAGCGGCCGGCTGGCATGATCGATTTCGGAAATGAAAAAACAAAGACAATTCAAGGGGTATAATGAAATGAAATCAGAAATAAAACTGAATCGGCGCGAGATATTGGGCGCAGCGATGGGAATTGTTTCGGGTGCCGGGTTTCTGGCGGCTTCTGAAGAAGAGTTTCCGCCGATTATTGATACACACCAGCATTTGTGGGATCGGTCGAAATTCAGGCTTAAGTGGATTGAAAAGGGGTCTGTGCTCGATCGTGACTTTCTCACAGCAGATTATGCCAGAGCCACGGCGGGGCTTGGAGTGGTTCAGGCCGTATATATGGAAGTGGATGTGGTGCCTGGGCAGCACTTGGCCGAGGCGGCTTATGTCAGTAATTTGTGTAAAACCAAGGAAGGTATTACGCGGGCGGCTGTGGTTTCAGGGCGGCCGGATTCAGCCGAATTTGCGACCTATCTTGACCAATTTCGCGGTAATCCGTTTATCAAGGGGCTTCGGCAGGTGCTGCACGGGCCAGGCACGGGCCCTGACTATTGCCTGAGGCCAGAATTTGTGAAGGGAATTCGCGAGCTGGGGCGGCGGGGGCTTTCGTTTGAGATTTGCCAGCGGGAGGCAGATTTACCCAATGGCGTGAAGCTGGCGAAGATGTGTGGCGAAACGCAATTTGTGCTGGATCATTGTGGAAACCCGGTCCTGAAAACAGGGCCATCTGACAACTGGAAGAAATCGATTGACGCCATGGCCGCCTGTGCCAATGTCTCGGCAAAAATATCTGGCATTATTGCCGGTATTGATAAAACTAAAGAGATCAGGCCGCAACTTGAGCCGTTTGTTGATCATGTGTGGGATGCATTTGGGCCGGATCGGGTTGTATTTGGTGGTGATTGGCCTGTTTGCCTGCTGGGCGGGACGTATGGTGAGTGGGTGAAGACGCTTCGACAGATTGCGACGAAGCGAAGCAAAGCCGATCAGAAGAAGTTGTTTCATGATAATGCAATCCGGATTTATCGTCTGACATGAAAATGATTGGAATTTGATCAATTGAAACAGACGTGATTTATTGGATGAAAAGCGGTAAAGATGACAAAAGAGAATTGCATTATTGACCTGAGCACATGCGAAGATGCCAGGGATCTGGTGCATCAGGCGGTGGCGGTGCTGGCAGGCGGCGGAACGGTGGCAGTGGCGGGCCGCAGTGGAGTTGTTCGTGAATTGCGTTCATTGTCGGGCGTCTTGCCTTACAGCTTCGGCTGCGAGGGAGAATTTTCATTATTGTTACCAAATGCCGAAGCACTGGTGGATTGGGTCACGACCGATCAGAAATCAGTGCATCGGCTTGCGAAGAAAGCCTGGCCGGGGCGGCTGCGACTGGGGATAGGTCCGGGGGCCGTCAGCATGCTTTGTAACTACTTACCTGAGCCTTTAAGGCGGATGGCTGGGGCAGCGGGCAAATGGTGTTTTGAAATGCCGGCATTGGGTTATATTCATCAAATGTTGCCTCTGGTGGCAGGCCCTTTGGTACAATGGGAAAAGAGCTTGCCTGCAGCGGTACTTAGCCGGGCCGACGAATTGGCAGATATTGCCATGAAGCAGGGCTGGGATCTGGTTTTGCTGACGGGGCCGGGCTGGGCTGTCGAACGACCGGCAACGGTTGGGCTACAGGAAACTGGCGAGCTGGCGGTGGTTGATCCAGGCGATCAGGATGAAGAGCAATTGAGGTGGTTGATGGGGACGCGAATTCTCTTTGTGTGTACTGGCAACACCTGCCGCAGCCCCATGGCCGAAGCGATTTGTAAGGGGATTATTGCAGAGCGGCTCGGCTGCCAGCCTCATGAGATCGCCGAAAAGGGTCTGGATGTAAGGTCTGCCGGTGTTTCCGCCGGATTTCAGCAACCGGCATCGCCAGAGACGATAGAAGCGCTGGGGGCAAATGAACATCTGGTGAATATTCTGAAAGCCCATGCCAGCCAGATGGTGAGCCCGGAATTGTTACAAACGGCTGATTTAATTTATGCCATGACGGCTGGGCATCGGGAACTGTTACTCATGGAATTCCCGGAAATGGCTAACCGGGTCGCACTTCTGGACCCTGATGACTATGACATTCCTGACCCATTCGGGCAGAGCCTGCACGTCTATCAGATAACAGCCCAGGCGATTGAAGAAGCGATACGACTGCGCATAAGTGAATGGGACTTCCTGAATCAATCAGGAAATCCCGAAAAAGCCTGAAAAGGTTGAAAATCAGCGACTGGCGAGGATTTGAGCCAGTTTGCTGACGGGGTAATCTTCAAGAGTGGGGTATGCTTCATCGGCCCCGGCTTCGAGAAGCACATTCAGCGGATTGGTTGATCCAACACCAACGGCATGCATGCCGGCGGCTTTTGCTGCCTGAATGCCGAAGACCGCATCTTCGAAAACAACGCATTTGGCAGGTTCGACACCTGCCTGATGTGCGGCTTTGAGAAAGACTTCAGGGTCTGGCTTGCCGTGCCGAATATCCTCAAGCCCAACGATCGATTTGAAGTGGCTTTCGATGCCGCAGCTCTGGATGGTCAGCAGAAGGTTATCGCGAGGGCCTGATGAACCGATAGCCAGGAGAAAATTGGCTTTTTTGAGATTTTCGATCAGATCAGCCACACCAGCCATGAGGCTGATCTGGCCGCGTGCCATGTCTCGATAGCAGGCTTCTTTAAGGTCGCCCAGCCGCTTAGCTTCTTCACGCGGAAGGTCGGGGCTGATCAGGCGTTCGAAAATGGTGTAGTTGGTCAGCCCGAAGGTGGAACGGACGAATTCTTCGTCGATCGGAAGATTCTGACGTCGGCCAAATTCCACCCAGGCGATGGTGTGCAGGGGAAGGCTGTCATAGAGCACGCCATCGTGGTCAAAAATCGCAAGCATTTTTTGGTTGATATTCCTGCAAGAGAATAGTTAGCTGGTGATTTACGCGCCGGAGCCGATAATTGCTTCCGCCTCGATTTCGACCATCATGTCGGGGTTAATCAGTTTCGAGACTTCAACGATCGCTGTGGCTGGGCGAATTTCGCCGAAGGTGGCGCCGTGGGCGTCGGCCACTTCCTGCCAACGCGAGATGTCTGTGACATAAATACGCGTGCGCACGACATCTTTGAGGGTGGCACCGGCTTCGGCCAGGGCTTTTTCGATAATTTCGAGAATGACGCGGGTTTGCTCTCGCGGGTCGTTGATTCCTTTGACACCCTCAGGCGATGAGCTTGTCGTGCCGCTGACGTGAACGATATTGCCCACCTTCACAGCCCGGGAATAGCCCATTTTTGGTTCCCAGGGCGAGCCAGAGGTGATGAGTTGGCGGTTTGACATTTGATTGATATCCTTTGGCTGATGATGACTGGTTTCGCCAATTTTGCGAGATTCGAGAAATCTGACCATTATGTTAAGAATCAGGGGCTGAAATTATCCACATGAATTTTATGAAATCAACATTTTTGGGAAACACAAGATGTTAATGAAAAAAGCCACGACGAGGCACCTCGCCATGGCTGTTAAGCGGCTATCGAAATTCCATTATTCGCCGGTTTTTTCTTCGCTGGCGTCAGGATTTTGAATGGGGGTCATGACCCATTTGGCAGTGGAGCCATTGGCATAATGTGAAACGACGGGAATAGATTTGACGCCCGGTTTGAAGTCGTCCACATTGGCATCGAAAACGACAGAGTCGGCGTTGCCGATTGTCCAATGAATTGTCTTGGTTTCAGCATCATAACGGCCGTGAACTTCTGAAGTTGTGTCTGTCAGAAGATCAACGTGATTTCCCTTGATTTCGCCTGTTTTGCTGGTTGCTAACTGGAGAGCACGTGTGACCTCGCTGGGGGTGCCATCGTGAGCCAGTGAGAAAACGCCCAGCGGAAGCCATTCGCCCTGATCTGTGTTATTGGAAGCAGCGTTACCGGCCTGTTGGCCCGCTGCCGGTGCAGTGGCTGCCGGGGCAGCACCCACAGGAGCACCAACCGGCACACCACCGGCAACAGGCAGCCCCCACCAGCCATACATGTTTGGTGCGGCGGCCACGGCATAGACGTTGCCTCGGGGATTGTTAAATCGCCAGGCGTTTGGGTGATCGGCATACCATCCAGCGGAGAAGGGGGAAGCACCCTTGAGTGGGTCGCGAATATCACGACGATCATCGCGATTATCCGTCCGGTTATCGGTGCGATTGTTACGACGGTCTGATGGATTGCCCGGGGCACCCACGCCGGGGCCACCTTCTCGAGGGCCAGCCGCGCCGGGGCCACCTTCTCGAGGGCCAGCCGCACCGGGGCCACTGCCACCAGCACGAATGCGGCTCATCGAGTTTTGGAAGCTCGATGAATTTGTACCGGGCTGGGCGAATCCGCCGGTTGCGCGAGGGCCACTGTTGAAGCCTGAGGAGCCACGGCCAGCGCCACCTTGCTGAAATCCGCCACGTGAGCCCCCGGCTGATTTATTAAATCCGCCGCTTTTTCCGGCAGCTCCGCCACCACCTTTTCGGGCTTGGGCGGTCGCTTCAATCGTGAAAAGTGTCACTATGAAAAAGCTGAGAAAAAGCCGTTTTCTAAGAAGTGTCATCCCAATTTGCTCCAGATGAAATGCGTGTTGATTGGTCTAAAAAGTTGCCGAAATGATCAACGAAGCATGTATTTTATCAAACAGGGATGCTCGAGATTAATTTCGTTTCTACAATTTATTATCTGAAAAAAATTTGAGAATAATAGTGAAATTATGAAGATTGAGCAGAATTGTTGATTGATCTCATCAACCTGAATTTGTATTTCACACACTGGCGGTATAGACAGCTTTCTGGCAAACTAACTTCATCGCTTCGATGCACCGTAAAATCAACCTCTGGAGATCATAAACGATGAGTCGGCTGGGGACGATCACTTACAACATTGCCAAAGACTGGGATCTGGACAAGATTTTCAAAACGCTTGAAAAGCTGAAATATGAGGGTGTGGAACTGCGCACGACTCATGCCCACAAGGTTGAAGTAGAGCTTTCCAAGGCAGAACGCGATAAAATCAGGAAACGCTTTGAAGATTCGCCCGTTGAGATTGCCGGGCTCGGGAGCGCTTTTGAATATCACGCCACAGACCCAGCCGTGGTGCGTAAAAATATTGAGGGTACCAAGGCCTATGTGCGGCTGGCGCATGATATTGGGGCCCCTGGTGTGAAGGTGCGGCCCAATGGTGTGCCGAAAGGTGCAGACCTGGAAAAGACGTTGGAACAGATTGGGAAGGCCCTGCGAGAGGTGGGCGAGGATGCCGATGGATTTGGTGTTGAAATACGGGTGGAAGTGCACGGCGCCATTACATGCGAACTGCCAAATGTGGCGAAGGTGATGAAATATGCCGATCACCCTAATGTGTTTGTCTGCTGGAATTCAAATCCGACAGACGTAGCGGCAGATGGTACCATTCAAAAGAATTTTGCAATGGTGGCCGACAAGATTCGCGAAGTGCACCTGCATGATCTGACGGATGAAAAATATCCGTGGCGAGAGCTTTTCCGGCTTTTGAAGGCAATCAAATACAACGGTTTTACGCTTGCCGAAATTCCGGAAAGCAGTGATCCGGAACGAGTGCTGGCCTATTTCCGCTCACTTTGGCTGGCCTTTCAGCCGCCAGGTGCATGATTGAATATTCGAGAATGTAGAGCTCTGAATGAAGTCACTTGAACACAACGGGCCAGCTTTTCCGGGCGGTTTGTGTCAGTCCGGCTGAGTTCGTGACCGTCAGAGTGAGCTGGATAAAAAGTGTGCCTTTTTCATACGAATAATCACCGACCCTGAACTGCCCTGAAGCTGTGTTTAAGAGGTCCAGGAGCGGGTGTCCGTGCGTGTTATGGCGAAGTTCCACCTGCCATTGAAATTGTGATCCCGCAAGGTTTCCGTCCACCGAATCGCTGGCTTTGGCGCTAAAACTGATTAAATCACCAGCTTTCACGCTCTGACCGTCTTTGCTGACGGTCAAAGTGATGGTCGGCCGTGAGCGGGCCGTTGGCTGAACATTCCAGACGGGTGTATCAACCTGCCCGAAGTCGTTCGTGACCCTGAGAAAATATTCGCCGCTGCCAATAGTCGTCGAGACTTGCGGAATGACAAGCGATGCGTTCGTTTGTCCGTCTATGGCCGAGCCATTGAAAAACCATTGGAATGTCATTGGATCAGTGCCACTGAGTTTTGGTGTCAAAGTAGTGGATTCATTGGCGGGAACCTGCGATAACCCACCAGCCGAAACGGCGACGGGCGGCGAAGGGTTTTGCGTCTCGATAACCTGAATGGTATTGTCTGCCGGTGTATCGCCGTGGGTCAGCAGGAAGACGCGGCCTTTATTGTCGTATTCGACATTCATGAGTTGAAATGGCAAGTTATCCGCCAGATGTTTGACCGTTTTGGTCTGAAAATCAATCGCGCTGACCCACCCGGCGCAGAGATCAACAAAGAGATAGTCGCCGGTGTATTCCGCCAATGCGTTATCGACTGCCCCTGAAGGGCTTAACCAGGTGCCACCAAGCACGGCACAACCCATGTCGCTATTACTGGCGATCGTTGGTTTGTGTGTTTTTGTGAGCGAAGTCGGTTTCGTTTTAACCGTCATTGACGAAAAATTCATATAAGAATAGTAGGGCTGAGTGATTGTGGCGATATTACCACCCCGAATTGAGCCGATATAAGTTCCCTCAAAATTCGGCCAGCCGTAATTTGCCCCTTTCTTGATCAGGTTAATCTCCTCGCGATGGTAATAACCGACATCATGCACGAAAAGCTGATCAGTTAAGGGGTTATATGACGATGTCATTGGCTCCCGCAAACCCGTTGCCCAAACGGCCCGGCCCAGTCCCCGAGATCTTCTATAAAAAGGATTATCAGTGGGAATGGTGCCGTCTGTCCTGATCCGAAAGAGCTTACTGTTGGGTTTGTCAAGCTGGGCACTTTTTCACGGTTCTTCGAGGTCACCGATGGCGAAGAAGAGATAGCCATTTTTATCGATTTCAAAGGCTCCGCCGTGGTGCATGCGGGGTGAGTTGGAAATTGGCACACGAAAAATCACGGTCTCGGTCAAAGATGGGGGCGTATGGTCTGTCATTGCCTCGGGAGTGCTGACCAGAATTTTGGAAACACGTGCCTCGCGGCCGCCGGCAGGCGTAAGGGCGTAATAAAAAGCATACATTGTTTGATTCTGGGCGAAATTGGGGTCGAGAGCCAACCCGTAAAGCCCTCGAGCATCAACATTTTCGGCATCGAGCTTGCCAAGTGTGTGAACGTGCCCATCTTCCGTAGAAACAGCCTGAATGGTGCCATTAATATCGCCGACAAAAATGAGTGATTGGTGATCGCTGACTAACGTGGTTGGATTCGAAAAATTGCTACTAAGCGTATTAATCATAAGCCCGGCGGGAAGCTTTGTCAGGAGTTGGCGGTACTCAAGTTGTTCGCTTGCAACGGTGAACGATGGGCTAAAACGGCGACGCTGCATAGCTACTCGAACCTCTTCACTTACTGAGGGTGTCGTTAATCATTCTTATCATCGACAATGCACCTGTCAATGTATGGAATGATATTAAATATTGCTGAACAGTATTGTTTTTCAGCTGCAAATTCAGAAAAAATGTAAAAAAACGAAAAGCAGATCAG
>JBILGL010000616.1:0-2836 GCA_044351075.1 Isosphaeraceae bacterium
GTAAGCATTGCCATACGAAGCACTTCTATCACCTGATCAACACTCAGGCCATACTCCTGACCATTCACTTGAAATACCACCCACTGCCTACTCATGGCACGGTAATCCAATCCATCTTGATTGCCTATCAATCCACAAAAATCTGCGCAATCTTTCTCATCATATACACTTTAACCAGTTTGAGACATGGAACGATAATGTCAAGTTAGATAAATCACGCATTATGGATAATTCCGAAAAAAAAGCTTGATTGGACTTCATTTCGTAGAGGATAGTTTCTCTATAACTAATTTAACGATTATGATAAATTCCCTTTGAAAGTGGTGAGTCAGGCGACATTCTCCGCAAAAAGAGAGAGCGGGGATTGAGGAAAAAGAAAACGTACGCGGGCCATAATGAATTCTGAAATCGCCGTCAGCAAATCTCTGAGAGTTAGATACTTAACAACTTTTTTCGGAATCCCCGCAGCAGTCTGGGTATTGGCTTTCGCCCATGGTCTTGTAGATTGCCACGCCACATTTGTGCAGCCACTCTGGCCATCTCTGGCCCACCTGCTGCAAGTTGATGATGGCCGGATGCAGTGGACGTATATGGCCTGGAGTCTCTCAGGCTCAATCACCCAGTTTGGCTTTGCCTATCTGGCCGATGCCGGATATGGCCGCAGACTCCTCTGGGTCGGTCCTCTGATTGGCATCGTGCTCATGGGCATCATTGGCCAAAGTCATGGCCTGTTAGCACTTACATTCTTAGTCTCGCTCGCCAATCTCGGCTTCGCCGCCTTTCATCCCGAGGCCGCCACGCTCGCCGGTGCAGCCGCCCCGCACGATCGGGCACGGGCCATGTCGATCTTCGCCGTCGGTGGTTATCTGGGGCAGGCCATTGGCCCTCCGCTCAGCGGTTCTCTGGTCAGCCATGGCAGCCTCAGTGCGCTCACTCAAACGATCATTCCGGGCCTTGGTCTCTGCCTATTGCTGATCGTTGCCCTGAAATGCTCTGGGCCGATCGAAATCGTTTACTCCGGAGGAGATGGAGCGAAACAGAAATCGCCCGGCCTTCGTCAGGTTTTGAGGGGACGGGAGTGGCCGGTCGCCCACTTGGTGACGCTCAGCATCCTTCGTGTTTCAGCCGCCATGGGTGTTCCGATTACCTTGGCCTATGGCCTTGATGATCTGGGAGTTACGGCCGAAACAATTGGCGAGATCCAATCTTTTTTCCTAATCGGAATGGGAGCGGGCACTTTTGCCTGTGCCTTGCTTGTCAAAAATCGCAACGAAAATGCTGTGATGTGGCTGGCTCCTCTCATGGTCGCCCTGCTCTTGCCCCTGACCCCGGCAATTCACCATAACCATCTGTGGTTATTGATGTTAATTTGCGGTCTGCTACTCGGATTATCGCTCCCGATCCTCACAAGCCGCGGCCAGCAACTCTTGCCGGAAGCCCCTCGAATCGGCAGCTCGCTGACGATGGGTGTCACTTGGGGTCTGGGCGGAATTTTGGTCGGCCTGCTCATGGCCGCTGTGAATTCACTGGAGAATCACTTCTTGGCGTTTTATGTGCTGGCTGTCTGGGCTGCCATGTCAGCCTGTATGAGCTGGCCAGGCTGGGATTTACGAAAAAGAAACACTGCCTGATTAAAAGTCTGGTCAAGGCCGAATCATTTAAGCCCTTCCGCCACAAACCCGGCCAGCATCGCGATATTACCGACCACTGTCAGCCAGAAAACGACCTGAAACGAAGTTTTGCTGGTCTTATGCCTGAACTGTTGCTGCCCAACCAGCGCCCCCGGCCATCCGCCAGCCAGAGAAAGCAGGTGAAGCGTCTTTTCAGGAGTACGCCAGCGGCCATTTCTCGCAGCCCTTTTATCCCACCCATAAACACCGTATGTTAAACCACTTAAAACAAGATAGCCGACTGCAATTGGCCACGAAATGAAGCCGCCAATAGCCGCCACCCCAACACTCCCAAGAAAAACCAACCCCAATTGAGCCATCGATACCAGCCCTTCCTGCCAATTCAAATCACCAGCCGCACAAAGCATGAATTATCAGCAGAATCAGCATTTTCGATAAGCCCATTACAGACAACTAAACTCAATTCAGAGAGAAAACCGGAGTTGACATGACTTTTGGGAATTTTCCCAGTCCATATTAATAAAAACAAGGCTAACCCGAAGCGCTAGCGAGGGATAAGAAATCAGATAGATTGCTCAGAATAATTCCCTCGCTTGCGCTTCGGGTTAGCCTGTTGTCATGGAATTGCGGCTAAAAAGTAGCAAAGAGAAAGAATTATCCGGTTTTCTGAATGAACGGAGTTTAGGTAAAAAATTAATTTTTTGAAAAAAGATGCACGCCCTTCAGCGGCACTCTGCACTGATATTAAAAAACGTCCAGGTCGAACTGCTTCTTCTGACCATCAAAAAGGCGGCACACCATGCGACTGACACTTCGAACACTGCTGGCATGGCTTGACGACACCCTCCCGCCCAAGGATGTGGCCCGAATTGGCCGACAGCTCCAGAAGTCGAAATTTGCTCAGGATTTAGGCCAACGCATCCAACGCGTGATTCGGCAACGGCGACTGACGGTGCCCGGCATGGGTGCCAATACGCCGATCGACGCCAATGTCATCTCCGCCTACCTCGATAACAACCTCCCTCCCGAACAGATTGCGGCCGTTGAAAGCCTCTGTATCAACAGCGATGTGCACTTGGCCGAAGTGGCCGCCTGCCACCAGATTCTGGTGCTGCTCGAACAACCCGTCGAGATTTCGCCTCAGCAATATTCAGCCATGTATCGCCTGGTGAAAGGCAATGAATCGCGCATCCCATCCGACCATC
>JBILGL010000617.1:0-2831 GCA_044351075.1 Isosphaeraceae bacterium
GCTTGAGGACGGCCTTTTGGTAAAGACGAATTTAAAAGAAATAAAACCAGCATGTTAGATTCGAAAGCTGTGAAAGAATCACGAGAAATTTAAAATGCAATCTGCAAAAAAAGTGCGAAAGTCGAGTCATTAACGGCATTTGAAACAACAGATAAAACACCTGTACCTGAGTTGAAGCTGAAAGTCGCCAGCAACTGCCGCTCTTCCAGCAAGTCCAGCAGAGCATCTTTCATTGCCTGTTTGCGTCGGCGGGCGACAATGGCGCGGCGGTCGCCACGAAGACGGTCACGAAGCTGGAAGATCGAGGCGAAGAATGAGCGAGCGTTTGACATGGAGCGGTTTCCGATCGAGCAGATGAAGCCTTGAGAGTGAAACCCTGACAATTGATAATGGACTTGATATCGCAAATATCGGGGTATTGGGAATAGGCCACTTTTGAAAAAAACCCTCAAACTAACGAGAAATGTTTCAAAAAAAACCACAAAAGAAAATCATTAATACAATTTCAACATATCATTTAACATATTCTGCAAACGATGATTGTGCTGCAATCACAGCGTATCACAATGCCAGTAATCAAGAATGATCACTGGCAATGTGTTTATCACCAGAGACTTCGGATCTTTCAAGTTCTGGAGCTTACTATCGCTGAACGTAGGACTGTTCGACATCGAGAAGAGCGGCATCAGGCAGGACGAACGAATCTTCAAGCAGAGACTGATTTTCCGTGACCACAGCGGCACGCCGGCGAGGCAGCACTGCCACGGCAAAAATCTCTTGCAGGGCATCGCCAAATTTGACCATACCAACGGTCTGGCCAGTTTGAATATCAACAACCCACATGCCGCAGCATCGTTCTTCGAGTGGGCGGTCGGCAATTTCAATTCCGCTGAAAGTGGCACTTTCACGCACCTGTGAGAGGCCGATAAAGGCAAGATTGCCAAAAAAATCAAGCCCACGCGTGAAGCCCGGCAGGCGGGCAACTTCAATGTATTTGCCGGTGGCCAGATCAATCGTACCAAAGCTGCCGAAGCCAGAATTAAGCACCCACAATCGACCATTATACCAGCGGGGCGAGTGGGGCATGGAGAGGCCACGGGCGATGATTTCATCGGCCTGGATGTCGATCAGAATGCCGCCGTCCTTCTTGTTTTCCCGCCAGCCGGCACGGGTGTCGGATTCGCCCAGAGCGGTGGCATACCAGGGCCGATTATCACGCAGGCCGAGCCCATTAAGGTGGCACCGATCTTCGGGCGCGATGGCCGAAATAAAGCGGGGCCGCCAGATGGGCGTGAAGCTATAGGGCATTTCCCGGCGGCAGAGGCAGGAAAAGCGGGTATTTACAAAAATCAGTTCCGGATTTTGAACACCGGGAGGAGGAGCCAGCCAGGCCATCTCATGAATTTGTATTTCACCGGTGTGGTAGTTCATGCGAGGCAGATAGGCGGCGTCGAACGAGCCGGGGGTTTTGATATTGCGGGCCACGGCAGGGAGGTCGTGAAATTCATCGATGGCGCAATGATTGCCCAGGGCCAGATATTCACGATAAATGGCCAGGCCCATTGGTCTGACAAATTGGCAGAAGTGGTTATTCAATGTGCCCTGATCATTACGCTCAAGAATGACCAGCCGGCCGGCCTGATAGGTGGTGACCATGACAGAAATGCCCAGCTCACCGAACATTGGCCCCATGTTGGCAGAATGGGAGCTGGAAAGTGTCAGTGTCTGTGGTTCTGTGGTTTCTTCAGGATTTGTTTCAGGCGTTTCGGGGGTTGTTTCTGACATTTTTAATTCCCTCTCATTTCAATTGAAAAGTCAATGATGATCGTCAGATTTGCCAATCGACTTGTTGTTCCTCGCTGGGCGAAGCATCTCGATAACGCAGTCGGGGGTTTTCAATAGTGACAGTTGTATAAGGAGCAACGCTGCGAGTGATCCACGCCGATGAGCCAACAACCGCATGATGACCAATGCGCGTCTGCCCGCCGAGAATTGTGGCATTGGCATAGATAACGACATTGTTTTCAATTGTCGGGTGTCTCTTGCTGCCACGCACAATGTCGCCGGTTGCTTCATCTCGTGGAAAGCTGAGCGCGCCTAAGGTGACGCCCTGATAGATCTTCACGTCATCGCCAATATTGGTGGTTTCACCAATCACGACACCTGTACCATGATCGATAAAAAATCGGCGTCCGATGGTGGCGCCAGGGTGAATATCGACACCGGTTTTGCTGTGAGCATATTCAGTCATCATGCGGGGAATCAGAGGCACGCCGAGCAAATGCAATTCGTGTGCGAATCGAAAGAGTGTGATTGCCCCGATGCCGGGGTAGCAAAAAACGATTTCACTGAAATTTTTGGCAGCAGGGTCGCCATCGAAGGCTGCTTTGACGTCAGTCGATAGTATCTCACGCACGTTCGGAATTTTTTCCAGAAAGCTCATAGAGAGCTCGGCTGCATTTCGAACTGCATTGTCTTCTGCGCATTCGGTGGTGCTGCGAATAGCCCTGAGGATCTGCGATTTAAGTCGATGATCGAGGTCGTCAACCAGGTGGCCGACGTGATACAAGGCGTTATCGGCGTTAAGCTTCTGATTACGCCCGTAGCCGGGAAAGGCGAGTTCGTAGAGGTCTTTGATGATTTCAACGACGTCGCGATAGCTTGGCAGCGAACACTGGCCCAGGTGATGAATGCCCTGAAAGGCGGTGTCGTCGTAAGTGTCAAGGATGGACTTGATCAGGGCTTTATGACGCTGGCTCATGACTTACCGGAAGGGCTCCTCTGCTCGCTACGGCGCTTTTTACGGCGAAAAATCGCTCAAAAAAAATCGA
>JBILGL010000618.1:0-2829 GCA_044351075.1 Isosphaeraceae bacterium
ATACTAATGCAATTTCGTCGGCCGTAATCGGCCCGGGCCTCAGAATGACAGGCGACGGGCCGGTGAGGTCAACCACCGTTGACTCCAGGCCTGAAATCGATGCTCCGCCGTCGATAATCATTTCAATACGGTCGCCAAGGTCTCGGGCCACGTGTTCGGCCAGTGTCGGCGAAAGTCGATTCGACCGATTGGCGGATGGGGCGGCGATGGGGCAGTCGGCTGCGGTGATCAGTGCCAGAGCCACTTGATTTCTGGGAATGCGTACACCCACGCATGGCAGGCCGGCGGTGGCAAGATCAGGAATTTTCGCAGACTTTGGCAGAATCAGCGTTAAAGGGCCGGGCCAGAAGGCTTTGGCTAGCATTTCGGCCGCAGCAGGCCATTGGCTTACGCAGTCACTCTGAATACGCTCGACCGACTCGCAATGCACAATCAAGGGGTTTGTGGCCGGTCGGCCCTTGGCGGCAAAGATGCTGGCCACTGCGGCAGGGTTGGTGGCGTCGGCTCCGAGACCATAGACCGTTTCGGTCGGAAACGCAACAAGGCCACCGGTTTTTAAGATTCCGGCGGCCCTGCGTATGATAGAAGGGGCAGGATTTTGCGGGTCAACGGCTTCAATTGCGGCCATTTCCCAATCCTGTGGATGTATTTATCGGCACTTGCCGGGAAATTATTTATGCGGATGCTTGGAAGTTTTCGACGGCTTACGTGAAGCCATCCCGGTCACATCGCCCGACTTCAAATGCGAAGCATAGGCTTTGGAAAGCGATTCATACATCGCCTCACGCCGGTCATAAAGCCGCTTCAGCTTGCGCGGCTTCACCTTGGCAAAAGCATAGCCCACAATCAGCGGCAAGGCAATTGTTGAGTCGGTATAGCACGTTACCGAGTTGGGCAATTGCTCGGGCACCACTTTGCCCCAGGTCATTGCCTCGCTGGCCGTTGCGCCCGAAAGGCCACCTGTGTCGGGCCGGGCGTCGGTCACCTGCAGGAAGTAGTCGTGGCCCGATTCCTCAAGCCCCAGCACTTCCTGAATTTGCGGCTCGGTCTGAAGAATGAAATTCTTCGGGCTTCCCCCGCCGAGGATCAATACGCCTGAAGTGCCATTCCTCTTCTTCGCCTCGTAAACGATTGAAGCCGTTTCGTTTACGTCCAGCAGAGGGTCGATCCGCAGCTTGCCGCCGGCCAGCTCATGCGCGGCCAGATTCATCCCAATCGAGCTATCGCCCGGGCTTGAGGTGTAAATCGGCATGCCACATTCATAGGCCGCCGCCAGAATCGACGAACTTTGCCGCCCCAGCTTCTCATCGCGGGCATGCAGATACCGGCCGACTTCATAATGAAACTCGGCAGTGCTCATGGTCTTCGCAAATGCTTTGCTTGAAATCAGTTCGCGATAGAACTTGTCCGTATCGAGCAGCGTCTGATAATCAAAAACGATGTCATAAATCCGGATGATCGAATTCTCCCGGAGCATGAAGTCGTTTACGTCAGGGCGACTCTGATGGAGCGGCAGATCAAGCGCGTAATGTGTGTCGTGATAAAGATTTGCGCCGGTTGAAACCATCCAGTCAATAAACCCGCCGCGAATCAGGGGGATCAGGCAGGAAATTCCCAGACCCGCCGGAGTCAGGGCGCCGGATAGTGTCAGGCCGACAGTGCAATCATCCGTAAGCATCTTCTGCGTAAATACTTGGCAAACCTCGCGCAGACGTCCGGCGTTATAGCTCGAGAAAGTCTGGTCGATCATGTCGGCAACGGATAATTTGCCGTCAATGGCGGGCGGAGCAATCCGCCGGGGGCTGAGTTGACGCAGAAATTTGGAGGCTTTGGGCAGTTTTGCCATGCGTGGGGCTTTCCCTCAATCAAAAGAAAAAAGCGGGCCCCGCCAAATGACCGGGCCCGGCCAGTGTTCTGATTACTTAACTCTTTCAGGGCAGAAGGATAGCAGCGGCGACAACGGTCGTCCAGTTGCCCTTCTTGTCGCCCGTGGCTGAGGCCGTCACCTGCTTCGTCTGGGTGATCACGTCGGCCAGCTTCCAGAGCTCTCGTTTTTCGTCCCAGGCACTATCGGGATCAAACTTGATCCCAAGAACAGTCGCAAGCATTTCTGCGGCAAGATCTTCGGCGTAATCGCCGGCGACCTTTTCCGTCTCGCCGTAGCTGTGGTGTTCGCTCAGGTAGCCAAACTGCGACCGATCACGCGGAATGGCCACGCCCACGCTGGCGGCAATCAGGCGGTTCGGCTCAGCGGTGGCACTTTCACTCATGACAACATGTACGATCTGACCAGGGTTCAGATGCTTAAGGCCTTCCTCTATCGAGACTTCCTCGCAGTGCGGAGGAAAAATGCTCGAAACCCGCACGAGGTTATAGCAGGCAATACTTGCGTCGCGAAGGGCCAGCTCAAAGCTGGTCAGTTTCTCGCGATGAACACCCACACCCTTGGTGAAAAAGAGTTTTTTCGGAACGTACATCTTCTTGTCATCACCCCCTGAAAGTGAGGAATTCCGGTTCCTCTGAAAGACAGCTCTCTTGGTCGTTTTTACGATCCCAATCAATACAGAACACATATCTTTACGTTTTATTTCACCGAACTTCAAGTGCATTCGTCACAGTTTTTTAAATGTTCTCAATTTCAGGCATCATCACTCCGCAGGACACAACATAAATGCCTTCTTCTTCACATTCCTCTGTAAACCCCTTATTTTTCCTGGTCTGCTCAATTCAACCATTCCGTATCATTCGATCTGGCAACCGCTTGGGCTACTTGACAAATCCATGGCCAGTCGAAAAAATCATGAGTGGCTTCCGGGAATCGAAGCCACT
>JBILGL010000619.1:0-2827 GCA_044351075.1 Isosphaeraceae bacterium
TGCAGATTAGCCAGGCCACCGACGTTGGCTGGCTCATCCTTGCCAATTTTTGTCGTCTGGTGAATAGCCACAACGCCCGCCCGTTTTTCCCCAGGCTTGATGTCGTTTGGCACCAAGAGCCAGGCAGTCGCCCGGTCGCCTTTTTCGACGGCATACGTCACATGATATCGCGTATAACTTCCCTCGTTTTTGACCAAATCACGTTTCACATCAAGCGGCACAAGTCGATCAGCCCCCGGCATCGGCCCAGCCACTTTTTCGAAATTGGCAATGATGTGGGCCCGTTTTTTCAGCCAACCGTCTTTGTCAGTAATTGACTTGGCAGCGCCGGCAGCGTCTTTCAAAACCAGTAATTTTGTATGATCAGCGTATTCAGGCGATTCCTGACAAGTTGCAATTGAAAATGTATTGAGAATGAGCGCAACAATTGGAAACATCCATTGAAATTTCATTTGGGCACCACTTTCTGAAGCAAATATCATCAAACGATTGAAATAAAGAATGGGCGACAGAGCCCGTTGAAAAGCCCTGCCGCCCAATTGAAATGCAATCAGATCTTCTTGATCGCAACGTTGCGGAACATCACGTCATCGCCATGGCCTGCAAAGCCGAAGAAGCCTTCAGCCAGATCTTTGCCGGGATGCGGCGAATTGGCCATAAATTCTGTGACTTTTGAAAGATCTGTATCAAGAATCACATTACCATTGAGCTCTACCTTCACGGTCGAACCCTTCACGGTCACTTCCTGATAATTCCACTCGCCGGCGGGTCGCAGGAAGCCGCGGGCGGCAGGCACCATACCATAGGCAGAGCCATGGGCCTGACGCTTGTCAATCTTCTTGTATTTCTCGTGGCCATCGTCCAGCACCTGAAGCTCGCACATGCCGCTGTAGGCTGGGTCGCCCTTGCCGGGATAGCGAATGGCCAGGCCATTATTACCAGCCGGTGGCAGCTTGATTTCAACACGGGCGACGAAGTCCCCGTAATTATCTTTGGTGTGCAGCACGCCGCCCTTGCCCTTTTTGCAGGCGATGGCCCCGTCGCGAATTTCATAATTCGCTACCGCTCCGCCCCAGGCATCAAGCGAACCGCCATTAAAAAGTGAAGCAAAACCGGTTGGATCAGCCTTGCCGCGGAGCATGGCATTTGCCTCTTCCGCACCAACTTCACGAATGCCGATATTCTTCCAGCGAATTTCGCCGCCGTGTGTCTGCAATTGCAGAGGGCCTTTGACAAAGAGTGGCGACTTGCGATCCCAGAAATTCTCCATGATCGCATTTTCAACCACCAGCTTGTCGTTAAGCCACACCCAGGTGCGGGCACCCAACTGGCGAATCTTAAATTTGTTCCACTCGCCAAACGGCTTATCGGCCAGAACCAACGGGTCTTTGCCGGGGGCTCCCTTGGAATTGTTCCAGAGACCACCTGAGCCTTTATCGGCACCAAGCGAAAACTTCGATGGGTCAACCGAATCCCAGATCTGAACCTGCGGATTGGCTTTCAGATAGATACCGCTGTCTGCCTTGGCGACTGTTTTGTAATCAATCACCAGCTCATAGTCGCGATATTCCTTTTCGCTTGTGGCATAGGGGCCAAAGCCGTCATTGACCAGTTCGCCGTTTTGCACCGTCCAGTGCTTTTCAAAGTCAGGCTTTTGCTTTTCCACATAAGCCTTGCGGTCGGCTTCCGACATTTCCCAGAGCTTGCGTGGGTCAAAATGCGGCATGCCAAACCAGCCGGAAAGATCTTTGCCGTTAAAAATCGGCGTAAAACCAGCCGGCAGATCAGCGGCATGGGCTGGAGAAAGAATGCCAAATCGGCCGAGAACGCCAGTGGCGGAAAGAGCGGCCGTGTTACGAAGCAGAGTTCTGCGATTCATGAGATTTCGAGGATCCTAGTGAGAAAGATGGTGGGATGATTGCCAGTGAAATTGATTTTAGAAAGGCCGGGGCATGAATACAAGCATTCAGCCCCGGATGTGGAAATCACGAAAGCCCGGGTGCTTCCCAGCCCTTGCGATACGTTTTTCGAACGAGCTTATCAGCCACATGCTTGTTGCTGAATTTGAGGGCTTTGGCATCCCATTTCAGCTCTTCGCCAGGGAATCGGGAAGCCACACCACCCAGCAAAATCGCTTCCGTAAGTGGCCCGGCATAGCCGAAGTGGGCCGAAGTCTTGCCCTTGCCCTGAACGGCATCCACAAACTGGTGCCAGTGGTTCACTCCGGCCACAGCCTCACGAGCTTTGGTCTTTTCCTTATCTTCACCCACGATGATCGGCATGGCGATATGCGGCAGGATCATTATTCCCTTAGTGCCAAAGAAGATCGAGCCCTGATCCGGCAAACCGTTCGGCTTGATCGCCTCAAGCACTTCAGCTGGCGGCCGACGGTCGCCGTCATACCATGTTACGTTCACGGTTTCGCCTTCTGTAAACTTATTGCCAGGGAAGACATAAAGCACTTGGGCATCGTTCGCCCAGTTGGTTGCGTTGGGCGACTGCCCATCATACTTCACGCTGATCGGGTTGGTCAGGTCGAGTGCCTTGAAAACCGGGTCATAAATGTGGCAGCCCATATCGCCAAAGGTGCCGGTCCCAAAATCGAGCCGTCTGCGCCAGTTGCCCGGATGATAATAGCCGCCGCCGATGTATGGACGGTCATCACAAACACCCAGCCAGCCCTGCCAATCAAGATTTGATGGCGGCGAATCCTTGCGCTCAGGCAGCCCGGCCGGGTCGCCCCACTTCTTGCTTGACCACGTGTGCACATATTTGATTTTCCCAATCACGCCGTCCTGCACCCAAGCCACCGCCGTGCGGTATTCGC
>JBILGL010000115.1:0-9652 GCA_044351075.1 Isosphaeraceae bacterium
ATCAGACGAAATAAATCGTGAGCCCAAAAGCCCGAAATCGATCCCTATTTTCAGATACAGCGCGGCAAAAAGACTTACCGACGCAAAATTAATCAGTCATCCAAATAAACCCTTGGCAGCTTTTATTTCAACGGATAAAGCACTTCATTTCATCGATTATTCAGACCTTGAAAAACCAATCGTTGTTGAAGTGGCATCCAATGTGAACCATTCTGTTTTTGTCCCGGAATCAAACCAATTATTAGTATTAATCGGTGATGGCAACCCAGGCCATTTTTTTGATTACAACCAAAGAGAATGGCTTGGATTATGGCCCAGCGACGATGACGGGGAATGGATCAACGCCTCGCTAAGCCCTGATCATTCCACACTCGCCGTTCACAGAGCATGGGGCCGATTACAATTCTGGAACCTGAGTGAACGAAAGCTGGAAAGCGAAATGGCAATTCCAGAAGTCGGCAGACGTCGGTTCCGAGAAATCCAATGGCTTCCCGATGGGCAGGAATTGGTCATCTCTATGGGCATGAAAGACGTTTTCCTGATCGACCGGAAATCCGATAGAGTCTTACTGAACTGGGATTTGGGTAACACCAAAATCCTCAAAACCCATATTTCTGCCGATGGCGAATCAATTTGGGTGTTTGAAGCAAAAAGCCCCGAGAACAACCTACCCTTCTTCGCCAGAAGAATCACAAGGATTCATGCACCTAAGCCAGGGGATTGGAAAAACAATTAGTCATTTAATTTACGGGCCTTCACATTACGGAAAGTCACACGCCCGTTATGGCTCTGAAGCCCGATTTTCCCGCTTTTTCGTGCCAGGCCCGTGTGTTCCTTGTTCAGCTCCGGGTGTTTGTCAATCATATCATCAACGATCACCTGACCATTCAATTTAATAATGACATGAGCACCCTTTGCTTGAATTTCCATGCTGTTCCACTCACCGGCCGGTTTCAGAAAACCTGTTTTCGCAGCCGCTACATGATAAATTGAGCCAGTGCGCTGCCATGATTTTACATTGGCATATTTGGCATGAAAATCATCCAAGATCTGAATTTCCATTCCGGTACGAGAAATATGGGAAGTATCCGCAGGAGCACGCAGATAAACCCCTGAATTACTATCAGATGTCAATTGAAATTCCAGTTGGAATTCAAAATCACCATATTCACCATCCGCAGCAATCCAGCCGCCTCCCTCACCATCCATGACCAGAAGACCATTTTCCACTTTCCACACGCTCTTGTTTTTGCCGCCGATCTGAGTCCAGCCTGCCAGCGATTTACCATCAAAAAGTGTTTTAAATTCCTCGGCCATCGCCATATTTGCCGAAAATGCAATCCCAGTCATAAAAGCAATGAATGACCACTTCTTACTCATCTTAGATTTCCCCTCTCTCTCTTTGTTTCGTCAATCTTCAATCCCAGGGCCTTACTACACCGGTCGCACCCAAAGTTTCATCTTCCAACCACTGAATTTGAAATCGAAGCCCGGGCTCAACAGGCACCGCTCTCGATAATTTCAAATCAATACACATGCACTCTTCCAGCGGAAATCCGCCCAGGCTGGAGCGAAAGATCACTTCACCCGTCACTTCTGCAGTACGTATCTTCACACCCCACAAACTGCCCGGCTCCGCTCTCTGTACCAGTTCAGCAGCCCGCTCGGAAGAGTCGGCGGCAAATAGACCTCGCACCAGAATGACTTCGCGTGCCTCAGGCATTTCGTGTTTCATTTTCACTTCCCGACTGATTGCATTTCCTCAATCAATGAACCCAGACACAAAGCCAGATCTCCATGCTGGCCGGCAGCTCGCGCCAGCAGATCCAGACGTTTTGCCTGACGACACAGTGCCGCCAGACTCGGGCAAAGAAGATACGATTCAGGCACCCCCACAAGGTGCACAGATGCCACATCAATCGCCTCAAGCTTTTGTCCAAGCCTGTCAAGCAGCCTCACTAAAGTCTGAGCAGGCAAGCTCTCCATCGGGTCAGCCGGTTCGTCGTATTCATCCGATACTTGATTTAATTTCAATTTCGAACGAAAATGCGTGACGGCTTTCTCAACATCAATTCCCAGAATTGCATTAAGATATGTCAGATGGTCCCCGTAAATATCTTCAAATGGCGGTAGTCCATCATATCGGAACCGGTCCGACAACCCATCGCCATATTTCGCCAGCTCTACAGCCAGACCGATTGCTTTCGTGTCACGCAGGAGAGGCGAAAGCCTGACGACCGACGAAAGATGCGAAACATCAATCGCATAAGCGTCGTCTTCATAAATCCATGCCCGATTTTCAATCAGGCTGGCAACAGTTGCATTTTCAGCGGGCCTGGTGCCTTCACGCCTTTCAATTTCAGATGAGAGGCTATAATGCAATTGTTCGTAAAGCGATTTTGTCAACATCGCGGCCGCTTCTGCACGAACATTCTCATCGTTCGGCAAGGCTTCAAAAGACGAAATCGATGAGCAGATGCCATATCTGTCAAGAATCCAAGAAAAACCTTTGACTGGATGCACCTGCTGCTGAAATGCAATATCAATCACGGCACCAAGCGTGTGCTCATCCGCCTGTGCCGGATCAAAGGCCTCAATCGCAGCTTTCACCGGATCTTTTTCACCAATAACGCGAAAATAGGGCCAGGCCGCGGCAATCTGCCCCTGATCCAGCAGACGCTGACCAACCTGCCGAATGGCTTCGACATATCGGTCCTCATATTTCATTTTCAAATCAGGATCAATTTGTTCGTCAATCGCCCCACTTCCCGGCAAACCAAGCTCAAAACGAGCCTTCAGCAGAAGAGCGTCCAGAAGAGGCCTTGCTTCATTTCTCTCCATATTAATTGCAATTAACTTTTCAATTGCCGCAGCTGGGCCGGCGCTTTGCAGCGACTGCCGCAACTCATCAACGGCCGGGTCCGTTTTTTGTTCGGCGATTATCGTTGTTTCTGTATCTTGCTGATTTTGTCGCATGGCAGATTGGCTCAGGCAGGCAATGAGGGGTCAATTGAATGGTAATTCACTATGAAATGCAATTACTGGGCATCGCTTTTTTCCGGATGGATGGCAGTGGCAGGCGAGCCCGGCGGGTCTGAATGTTCGCTGGCCCCTTCAGAACGCTTCCAGGTAACCCAGCCACGATTGAAGTAACAATCCAGAAGAGTTTTGCGAATTTCTTCCAGATCGTCGCTCACGATCAGAAGATTTAAATCTTCAGGTGAAATCACGCCCCTGTCAAGTAGGGTCTGATGCACAAAATCAAGAAGTTTTGACCAAAAGACACGATTGTAGAGAATAATCGGAAATCGCTGAATTTTGAGTGTCTGTACCAGCGTCAATGCTTCAAAAAGCTCATCAAGTGTACCAAATCCGCCCGGAAAAATTACAAATCCATTGGCATATTTGATAAACATCGTCTTGCGTATGAAAAAATATTGAAAATCAATCGAGCGGGTCAAATAAGGGTTTGGCTGCTGCTCAAACGGCAATTCAATATTACAACCAATTGAAAGCCCGCCCGCCTCAATCGCCCCCCGATTGGCCGCCTCCATAATTCCGGGGCCGCCGCCGGTGATCACCGCAAACCCGGCTTCCGCCATCATTTGCCCAAGTTTTCGGGCGGCAATATAGTCCGGATCGTTCTCCTTCAGGCGTGCCGATCCGAAAATCGCCACACTCGCACCAAGGTCTGAAAGCTTGTCAATGCCCATCACCAGCTCGCTCTGCATCCGCATCACGCGCCAGGTGTCTGTCCTTGTAAAATAAGCGAGCTCCGGCGCAAGCGGCCGCGGCATTGGCGGGACGGATCGTGTCAGAAATTGTTCGTCCTGCGTGTGAACCGGCTCTACCCGATGTTGCGGGCTCGTGTCGCGAATGCTCGCTTCCAACGGTTTCTGATATTTTTCCGCCATTTTCTCTATTCCATCAGCCTGCAGTTGATCAATATCATTGAATCATACCGCATCAGTGCATCGCCAGACACTCTCTTTTTTTGCAGAAAGTCTATTCATTCCTATTATATTCCTGTTATTTTACTGATGACTCGAATCAACCATAAAACTTCCGAGCCGACGATACGAGAAATGACCACATCAAGCCTGCAGCGCGTGCTGGAAGAGGAATTGATGGATACCGCCGAAGAGGCCATCGGCTACGATGCCATGGATCATTCGGTCGTCAATGCCCGATTCGTGGCTGATTTTCTTGCAGAACATGGCTCAAGTCGCGGCGGCTGGTATATTGATATCGGCACCGGCACTGCCCTGATTCCGCTCATTCTTGCCACCACCGACCGTTCTGCACAGATCAAGGCACTCGACGCCGCCAGCCACATGCTGACCCTTGCCAGAAACCATGTGGAAAAAGCCGGTCTCTCGAGCCAGATTGAGCTGGTTCTACACGACGCAAAAAAAGTTCCATTTCCTGATGGCTCTTTTGAAGCTGTGATTTCAAATTCAATTGTGCATCATATCCCATCACCTGAAATTGCAATTACTGAAATGGTGCGGCTTGTTGCAACGGGTGGCACACTTTTTGTCAGAGATCTCGCAAGGCCTGTCGATCAAGCACGTCTCGATTCAATCGTCAATCGCTATGCCGCTGATGCCCCCGCCATTGCCCGCGCCATGTTTGCAGACAGCCTTCATGCCGCACTTACAACCACAGAAGTGGCCGATATTCTGGAAAAAGCTGGATTGCCCAGAACTGCCGTTGCCAAGACGTCTGACAGACACTGGACAATCATCTGGCAGCGACCTTTTTAATAACATCTCTCTAATTGTAATTCAGAGTAAACCGGAAATCGACAAAATAAAATGTGTGCCAGAGCCAAATCAATTCAAAAGACAATCTTCGATGAAAATGAAATCGAATCCGTAAGCCAGATCAGCGCACGAATGAAGTTTCATTTGGAACGTGGCTTTGCTGAAGTTGCCGTGCAGGGCGAATTAACAGGCGGGAAAATTTATTCAAGTGGGCATTATTACGGTAATCTCAAAGATGAAAATGCCAAACTCAGAATGACAATCTGGCGAAGTTCGTTTACAAGAATTCCATTTGATCTGGTTGATGGCTTGCAGGTGATCGTTCACGGCAAAATTGAACTTTATGCCAAAAATGGTGAATACAGCCTGATTGCCGATCGTGTGGAACCGCTGGGGCAGGGCTCGCTTGATCTCGCTTATCGACAGGTTTGCGATAAACTCCGCGCCCAGGGCCTTTTTGAAGAAGATCGCAAACGGCCACTGCCAGAATTTCCCCAAAAAGTTGCAGTTATTACTAGTGCCACCGGTGCAGCCCTGCGTGATTTCTGGCGAGTGACGAAAGAGCGCTGGCCTATGGCAGATCTTACCATCATTGATTCACTGGTGCAGGGAACGCAGTCTGCTGCCCAATTAACTAATGCTGTTCGGCTGGCCAGTCAGTTGTCAGATATCGATTTAATTGTGATTACCCGTGGTGGCGGCAGCCGAGAGGATCTCTGGCCATTTAACGACGAAAATCTGGCCTATGCCATCGCTGCTTCTCCCGTTCCGGTGGTCAGTGCAGTCGGCCACGAAGTGGATACATCCGTGTCTGACATGGTCGCTGATTTTCGGGCAGCGACACCAACCCACGCCGCCGCCACAATTTTCCCCGATATAAATGAAATTCATCAATTAATTGGCAAATACAATCTTCAGATACAACATGCCATTTCAAACCGACTGAGCAGCACAGAAAACCGAATCAGTGATCTCGATCGAAGACTCACTACATCAGGCTCCCGTCTTGTCGAACGAGCTTCAAACAAAGTCCAGCAATTGGATTCGCGTCTCGGCAATGCGTTGCAAAAGCAATTAATTCAGCTTGAATCAAATCTGCATCGTCAGGCAGCCGTGCTTGATTCACTCTGCCCGCTCAAAGTGCTTTCCCGCGGCTTCAGCGTGACACTTACCAGCGATGGCTCAAAAGTTGTCAAAAGTGTTAATGATATTAAGACTGATCAATTGATTGAAACACGCCTTGAAGATGGACTTGTTTTAAGTAAAGTCCAATCAATCAAGCCGTTTTATTCATCCGAGCCCTGATCAGCTTAATAGCATTATGATTGATCAGAATTTCGATTCCTCCGAGCTTTATCTGATTTTTGCTCATGCCTGGACAGTTTTTGAGCAAAATGGGCCATGTCATCGGGTAGCTGCGTATCAAATTCCATTTCCTGACCCATCACAGGATGCCTGAATTGCAATCGGGCTGCATGCAGGCAAAGCCGGGGCGGTTTTACCTGATCATTTCTGACTTTTCGACCATAGAGCTCATCGCCAAAAACCGGGCAGCCGATGGAATTTAAATGCAGCCTGATCTGATGCGTCCGGCCCGTTTCAGGAATACACCTGACCAACGCGCCCCGACGAGATAGAATTTCAATTAGTTCGATATGCGTCACGGCACTTTGCCCCGCTTCGCCCTGCCGTGCCAGCCTTCTCCGGCGTTCGCCTGTTTCAACAACATCCCGCCGACAAACAATCGAATCTTTAGGAGGAGCATCCATGACAATCGCCAGATATTCACGACCGATCTCGTGTGCCCGCCATGTCTCTTGCAACTTACGCGTAATTTCGGGATTTTTGGCAAAAATCATCACGCCTGAAGTATCGCGGTCAAGCCTATGCACCACCCCAACATAGGGCTCCTGACCGCCATGCCGGATAGCAAAATACCGCTCGACTCGAGATACAATCGTATCTGATTCCCAATCACCGGAAGGGGTGGTGGCTACGCCAGGTGGCTTTTGTAATACAACCAGATAGCTATCGTCATATAGCACCTGAATTGGGCTGTCAATCACCCGTCTTGCTTTGGGACGATTGACGTTATAAATTAATTCGGCGCTGGGCGACACCATTTTACCAGGTTCTTCGCAGAGAAATCCTTCCAGATCAATCCTGCCTTTGAGGATCGCTTCCTGCGCGGCGCGACGCGAAAGTTTAAATCGTTGGGAAACGAGTTTATCAAGCCTTATTTCGGTTACTTCCGGCTGTGCTTCGTCTGACACTTGATATTGCTTTTTATTTCGTTATTCGTATGGATTTTAATTGAATACCGGCTGAAAACAGTTCCAGCCGGTGTTTCTATTTACCCTGATGCTGATCAGGGCAGTTCCTGAATTTTAATATTGCGGAATTTATAGGTCAGCCCCTTTTCACCATGGTGCTGAATAGCAATGTGTCCATCGGCATCCATCGAATCTTGAAAATCAACGGTTTGTATTCCATTGACAAATATCTTGATGTGATCACCTTTGGCTTCAACCCGATATTTGTTCCATTCGCCGTTTTTGAAAGCGGCCTGCGCTTCTGGCTTATCTTTCAGGTTCACCAGCCAGCCGCGACGGCCTTCGTCGTAAAGCCCACCCGCCCATTTTCGGTCGGATGTATCAACTTCTGCCTGATAGCCCCATAGTTTATTTTTGCTGAAATGGCATCGAAATTGAAATCCGCTGTTGCCACCCTTGGGGCAGAAGACTTCACCTTCCAAAATGAAATTTTTATATGTTTTTTCCGTCACCAGAAAAAACTTCTTATTCGCTGTCAATTGAATTTCACCATCCACCACAGCCACATCACCCCAATCATAGGGCTTTGTCCAGCCTGTCGTGCCCTTGCCATCAAAAAGCGGTTTCATTTCATCAGCCGCCCTGACATTGATCGACATGCACACAGCAATTGCGAATAGAAATCCAAGCTGAATTCTATGGCTCATTTGAAAGATTCCTGTTCTCATCTCTGCAACTGAATCGCTGCAATTCATTTTTTTGAGAGGTTGCATCCTCGAACTCTGAATAGCATAATACCATAATTCACCCACGAATGACGAATAGACATTTCACAAAACGGCCGGGGCGGAATTTCCAGCAAATCTATGGACGATCTTGTTGTCGGTGGCGGTATCCTCGGCCTCTCCTCCGCGTATCATCTGGCAAAACAGGGGCGAAAAGTACTTGTCGTTGAACGCGGTTATAAGGCCATGGGTGCTTCCTGCCGGAATTTCGGCATGATATGGCCGATCGGTCAGCCGGTCGGTAATTTGCAGGATATGGCACTCGCCAGCCGTCGTCACTGGGAAAATGTGGTGGCTGAGGCCGGTTTCTGGCACGATCAAGCCGGTAGCCTTCATTTGGCCTATCATGAGGATGAAGCGGCCGTTTTAGCTGAATATCACGAATCAATAAAACAGCAATCACCTGATGTGGCAACGCACCGAGAACTTCTGAGTGCCTCGGAAATCAGTCGGCGCGTACCGCTGGTTCATCGCCATGGCCTGAAATGCGGCCTCTGGAGCCGCACAGAGATGGGTGTGGACCCGCGGGAAGTGATCTGGGGAATGCCCGATTATTTATATCGTCAATTTGGAGTTGATTTTCAATTCAGCGCAGTTGCGCTGCCGCTTGCTGATGGCTACTGGCGAGTTGGGCCAGGGCGAAAAGTTAAACCGACAAGAGTCTGGGTCTGTTCCGGCGAAGACTTTGAAACACTTTATCCAGAGGTATTTGCCGAATCGGGGCTGATTAAATGCAAGTTGCAAATGATGCGAGCGGAATTGCCCGATAAAACAGCGAGGCTGGGCGTTATGCTCGCAGCCGGGCTGACGCTATGCCATTATAAATCATTTTCCGATTGTCATACACTGTCGAATCTCAGAACACGGTTACAAACTGAATTACCAGATTATGAACGACTTGGTATCCATGTGCTCGTGAGCCAGCAGGGCACAGGTGAAATTACGCTGGGCGATTCGCACGAATATCAGAATGAAATTGAACCTTATGACAAATGCAATATTGATGAGCTTGTTTTACGCTATCTCGACACATTTCTTGATCTGGATGGCCTACGTGTAACAACTCGCTGGAACGGCTGCTATGCCAAGCATCCACAGAAACCGTTTATCATTAGCAGTCCTGAACCGAATGTCACCATTATTAATGGCCCTTCTGGCGCTGGCATGACTCTCTCATTCGGCCTGACCGAACATGCAATTTCAACATCTAATACTTGAAGTAATTTATTACTGAGAAATAAAAATGAAATTGCTATCGCGGCTGATTCTTGTCTCAGGATTTTGGAATTTAATATTATCTCTCTACATTTTTGCGAATGGAATCGCAGCCTTGGAGCGTGATATCCAAGAAGCTTATTTTGATTTCTTTATTTCGCTATTCCTCTCTTTCACATCTGCTGCACTGATAATATCATCGAGAGATTTGACAAGAAGGGCAAGTATTGTTTTCTGGGAAGGCTATTTACGTTTTGCCGCTGGAATCTTATTGGTTACTTTGGGAATGAAGATCATCGGGAACATTGCAATTGCATTATCAATGATCGACATTCTCTGGGGAATAATCTACCAAGTAGGCCTTTGCCGGGCATTGAAAAAATCCTACTCTGATTTACTTCTGGATAGATAATCAGAGCCAAATACTATAATTATATTAAATCAGCAATGAAATGTAATTCAATAACAGTTACATTTCATTGCAACTGAAATTCAATCAATGCCTGAAATGGCGGCGTCCTGTCAGGATCATCGCCATTTTGTGTTCGCGGCATGCAGTCATTGTTTCATCGTCCCGCTTTGAGCCACCGGGCTGCATAATTGCCGTAATTCC
>JBILGL010000116.1:0-9651 GCA_044351075.1 Isosphaeraceae bacterium
ACGTGATAGCCATGATCACTCGTAAATACAATAATTGTATTTTCCGCAAGCCCCAGCCGGTCAAGTGCATCAACAACCCGGCCCACCTGCGCATCCATAAATGTAATACTTGCATTATAGGCCTGCCGTGCCTGCCGCCGCTGGTCGTCCGTCATCTCATCCTGCTCACGCTTGCCGCTGCCAAGCCCCGCCGCTGGAACGTCCGCCCGGTCTTCCTTCCAGCCTGAAACTACCGGCATCTCCTTCTCAGGAAACATCTCAAAGTATTTTTTGGGAGAAACATAGGGCGTATGTGGACGGAAAAAACCGACGGCCAGGAAAAATGGCCGATCCTGCTTTTTGGCGCATCTTTCAAGCACCCATTCGGCATCCTCTGCCATCAGTCGATCGGTATGAAATTCGTCGGATTTTGGCGACGCATACCAGCTTAGCGTGCCGCCAAAATTGCCAGGCGCGAGCGAAAAAATCTTTGGATGTTCTTCCAGCCGGTCCACGCCCGCCGGATTTAATTCCAGCTCCCACGAGCCTGGGTCGTCGTGCCCGTTGGTGCCAATGGAATTCGGCACATTATAATGATAGAGCTTGCCAATTCGGCCGGCAAAATAGCCTGAGGCACGAAACGCCTGCGGCATGCTCTGCTGGTTGGGGATCGTCTGGCGGAAAACCTGCCCATTCGTCAAAATGCCTGTACTGTTCGGATAAAGACCCGTCAGCATTGAATTTCGGCTCGGACCGCACAGCGGAAAGGTGCAATAGGCCTTCTCAAAAAGAACGCCACGCGATGCCAGACGATCAATATTCGGCGTTTTGGCCAGCTTGTCGCCATAACAGCCCAGCAGGTTATTTAAATCGTCGGAGATCAGAAAAAGCACATTAGGCCGCTTCGCATCGGCAGCTTTTGCCGAAAATGGAATTGAAGCGAAAATTGCACAGAGAATCAGCCATTTTAGTCGCATCAGTCGGTTCCTTTTTTTTAAAGCCAGATCATCTCAAATGAAACTTGTGGGTTAATTTCATTTAAGCATATCATTGGATTCTGAGAATGCAAAAATCGGGTGATGAAATTCAATCACTTCTTTGCCTTATTGCCCCAGACGGGCCGCCACTCAGGCAGATTAGTTCGCGATGTGGCCAGATATTTTTCAATTTTCGCTGCAATTTCAGGATGTTTTGCGGCGACATTGGTTTTTTCGGCAACATCTGTATTTAAGTCGTAAAGCACCACTGGCTTTTCCGGCCCGCCTGCGCGAATCCCTTTCCAGCGGCCCTGATACAAAGCTGCCTGTTTAAAGCCGCCTTCATGAAATTCCCAATAAAGAAATTCATGATTCTGCTGCGATTGCATTTCGCCCAGCAGTGTCGGCAAAAAACTGATTGAATCGACATCGGCAGGTGGCATTGTGCTAGCCAATTGTGCGGCGGTGGCCATGAAGTCACCAAAATAGCCGACATGCTCTTTGGTTTGACCCGCCTTAATTTTGCCGGGCCACCAGGCAAGCATCGGCACACGAATGCCGCCATCTGTCAGTGATCGCTTGATGCCGGAAAATGGCCCTGATGGCTGAAACCGATTTAAATTGTGGCTGGCCTCATTATGAGGGCCATTATCACTGGTAAATAACACCAGCGTATTTTCAGCAATGCCCAGCTTTTTGAGGGTTTCAAGCATTTTACCGACGTAGCTGTCCATCTTTGTAATCATGGCCGCCTGGCCTTTATCCTGCTCTGGCCAGTCCTTATCGGCATAAATGCCAAAATCAGGCACCTCCGTGCCATTTTTCAAGCGGCCGTTTCTTTCATTATTGGCATGGGGAATCACCATGCTCCAGAAAAGAAAAAACGGCTTTTTTGTATTATTACTGACAAATTTCAAAGCCTCATCCGCAAAGAGATCGTCGGCATATTGCACTGGTTTGGTCGCATAGCCTGAGCCAACTTCGCCAATTTTCACCAGGTCGTTTTTCAATGGTTCGCGGGTTTCATTTCGCCAGAGAAAATCCGGGTAATGATTATGGGCATGGGACTGATTGAGAAAGCCATAAAACTCGTCAAACCCATGCTTCCGCGGCAGTCCGGTTTCGGCTGCCCCGACATCGCCCAGGCCCCATTTTCCAATCAGGGCAGTGCGATAACCTGATTTCTGTAAAACTGCAGCCACGGTTGTATCTTCAGGCTTTAAGGCCTGAGCGGCGGGATTGGTTCGGCCGGCGTTGCCTCTGATGCGCGTATGGCCATGGTGCTTGCCCGTCATGAGCACGCTGCGCGATGGTGCACAAACGGTTGCACCGGCGTAAAACTGAGTAAACCGGAGCCCTTCAGCCGCCATTTTATCAAGCGATGGCGTTTGAATCAGCTTCTGGCCATAGCAGCCAAGATCGCCGTAACCCAGATCATCAGCCATGATCCAGATGATATTGGGGCGATCAGCCGCGAAGGCCGGTATTGCGCTGAATAATGCAATCAGCGTAGGTATGATCTTGAGAAGATGTAATTTCATTTCTGTTTTATTTCCCTTCAGCGGCCCATTTTTTCATGAGTTTGATATTGGCTTCTACCTGCGGATTGCCCCTGCCCAGATAAACAGTCATGTCGCTGTCGTACATTTTCTCTGATTCAGGGCCCCGGTCGCCGGTTTCAATAATCCACTCATCCAGCATTTTCCGGTGCCTGATCAGTTCCGCCTGATGCACCTGCTGATCTGCCAGATTCACGGTCTGCCACTTGTCAGTCGTCCAGAAATAAAGTTCTTCCGGCGGTCTCTGTAGAGCAAAGAGCAGCTTTTCGGCCAGCGGGCTGAGCTTACCGGCGTCGTGAAGCGCACGAATTGCAATCAGGATCGATTTGTTATCCTTATAGGCATTGGGCTGAAGATGCGGGCGACCAGGATAGAAATTACGGATGTAAAGATAATTTTCCGTTCTGACGCTACGAATGCGTTCAACGGTTTCATCACAGCGATCGCGGGCGGCAAAAACAGCCGCTCTTGGCTTATAATCAGAGGCCATCACATTCCGGGCCTGCATTTTCGTGGGAATTGCAATTCTCGCCGCGGCCAGCGAAATGGCGGCCATGTCAATATGTTCAATGAAATCGGTTCGGGTTGCATTTGCCGCAATGCCTGGCCCCCTGAGAATAAAGGGTATGTGCGTGCCTTCATTGTAAAGGAACTGCTTGCCGCGGGCATGGCTGATGCCATGATCTGTCATAAAGATAATCAGCGTATTTTCATAAAGCCCTTCCTGCTTCAGTCGATCAATAACTTTGCCGACATGCTGGTCGGTAAAACGAACGGCGTCGAGATAAGCGGCCCAGTCTCGCCTGATGACTGGATCGTCAGGATAATAGGGCGGGAGTGTGACATTTTCAGGCTTCACGGCCTGGCCAAAGGCTTTTTCAGCCTGGGCAGAGAGCTTGACGGCTGCATCGTCTGTGCCACCACGCAGCTTGCCGCCGGAAAGCTGCACCTGCATGAAAAACGGCTGCCCGGCCTTGCGGCCCGCCCAGTCGCTGGAATGATAAACCGACGGGTTCCACTCAAAATTGTAATCGGTCTTGCCAAGCGTGCCAGACTGCCTTTTTTTCTTGGCAGGGGCGCGTTCCGCCGGCTTCAGGCCATCGCCTATACATGTGTAATAGCCAGCCTGTTGAAAAAGCTCAGGCACCATCTTGACATAAGTCGGGAGATTGATTTTTTCGGTACCTCGGCCGCTGCGATGTTGATGGGCTCCGATGGATGTCTGATACATGCCGGTGATCAGGGCCGAGCGGCATGGCGAACAAACAGGGGCAGTGACAAAGGCATTGGAGAAGCGGGTGCCCTCTCGCGCAAGTTGATCAACAGCAGGGGTTTCGATCACCTTTTCGCCATAACAGGAGAAATTGGCCGACATGTCGTCAACCACAAACCAGACGATATTGGGCCGGTTGGCTGGTGTCTGAGCAACGCACTGAGTGGTGAATGCAACCAGAAAGAGCCATGGGCCGAGCAGATTCTTCATGATGTAAGTGTAATAATGCATTGATCTTAGACCGGTTTTGATTTTGTCGAGTCAAGTGTGCAGAGAGTTGGCGATGGAGATCTATGGTAATTCAATGGCAGGGTGGATAAAACCTTGAACTGAAAGAAAAAGGAAAAATTCGAGCGTCGTTTCAGAGAAACCAGCGATTTCGCCCGGCTTCGGCGGGGTCGATCATACTAGTCACAACTTAAGGAATTTCAATGACTTAGCGTGGAAACTCCGGTTAGAAGTTTCATTTCATCAATTTTGCGTTGGCAGGCGAGTGTCTGAGGGAGATTTTTGATCTTACCGATCAGCAGAATCAGTCATTTGGTTCTGATTTTATTCCTTGCACTTGCCTGGTCATCATTTTTTATGATGTTTTTTTGTTCGTTGCTGGATTGCCCGGGATTCGTTTTGAAATTGCTTACTAACATGAGTGATATCAATGGTTTCTGAACTCTCAACCTGTGCATCGAGAGGGTCGCTGATGAAAAACGCTTCAGCGGGTTGCATTGCCACATGATTGGAAGATGGGCAATTCAGGTAGTTTAGATTGTCAGTATGCTGAGTATTTTTGTGGTCGTCTATCGAGTCGGTTGGATTGGTGGTCTGGCCAGTGCCTGAGTGATAGAGGTGGGAAAGATTGGATTCGATTGGATCAGAACTTGGATGCTCTTTTGGGGGTGTATCATCTGGATGAATGGGGTTTGGGCGGTATTCGTAGATGCTCAACCGGTTTTTTGATGGAGAGGTGTCTGCCCGTTTTTGCAGCATTGATTCCAGTTTCCAGGATCGATTCATAGCTGTTTTTAGGTAACGTCTTAGAGAGAGGCAATGTTTTGTACTTTCCGGTTCTTTCATGCCAAAACCTGCATAAGATACGGAAAATGCCCTGATACGGTCATTTTCAGTTGAATCAAAGAATTCCTTAATCTCAATTAATTCCCGAAATTTGTTTTTCATCATGGCCAGTAATTCCTCGTCGGCGTTGACGTTTGATTGTCGGTTAACCACATAGAATTCCAGGCGTTTCGCGCGAAGATTTTTTCCGTCAGCACCACCCAGATCGAGCCATTCCTCGATAAAACTCAGCGGATCAATGACCAGATCTAATAAAGTAACGGCGACTTTGATTGCCTCGGTCGAGATTTTATCGATGGGCAATTGCGACCCCAAGGCCTGCACACATTGTTTGATTAATTCAGGATAAAAAGGTTGGTTATTTTCCAGCAGGGTGATTACCTCGCCCCAGATCTTTAGCAGATAAACCACGCCTTTGCTTGAGTTTGTGAGGTATGGAAGCGCCTGGGCGGGGTCTTGCTGGAGCAATGCCAGGTGATTGGAAAATTCGCGCTGGAGGTAATTTTCATAGAGTTCGGGCCCGCGTTTCAGCTCATCCTGTTCGATCGTATCGAGTAGGCGCGAGGCTTCAAAGACTTGCCATCGGCGAATGGCCAGCTCGTCGAGGATTTGTTCATGATGTGGGCTGGAGGGAGAAAACGCTTTTTTCAATTCGCCGCGAATTTCCTCCACATGCTCGCGGGCATGAGCCGGCACGAAGTGACTACCGGAAAGGCCGTGGCAAACAGCATTTGCAGCCGATGAACCGGAAAAACTGAGGATTTTTGCAGCGAGTGTCATTGCGGGATAATCTCCGTATTATCAAGGCACTACTAACCCTGTAATGCCGAACAATAGACTGTATTCAGTATCCAATGACTAAATACAGGGGATATATTCCTATAACTGTCATAAAAATCAAGGGCGATTCTTAAGAATGCCGGAAAGACGTTAATCCTGTGATGATGTGTAAAAATATTTTCGAAATTTTATGTATTGACATATCGTGAGCTCACGATATATTAATATGTGTGGTCAGTAATATATATGTGAGACAGGGTTTCTGAGATGAGTCGAGTGATAACGCCGCCGACGGAGCAGGAGACACGGGCGCTTGAGAGTGCGGCTGAGTGCTTGAAGACGCTTGCTCACCCGGTTCGGCTGCGAATGTTGCAGATGTTGCTGAAGGATCAGTATCGCGTCGGCGAATTGGCTGAAGCCTGTGGCATCGCTCCACATCTGGCCAGCGAGCATCTGAGGCTTCTGCAAAGGTGTGGGTTTCTTTCCGCAAATCGTGATGGAAGAAGCATTTACTATCGAGTGATCGATGCTCATGTCGCCCCCCTGCTCGGCTGCCTGAACGATCGCTTTGACTGTGGCTGTGGGGGTGTGTAGTGCTCCCCTTTTTTTGTCGTGAAGTATCGTTAACTCACGATATAACGATGACTCAATAGATATTCCCACACAAGTGGTGTAAGAGACTTGAGTAAATCAGTAAAGGAGGCTTCGGCCATGATTCTCGATCAATATTACCTGAGTTGTCTTTCGCATGCTTCTTACTTGATCGCGGATGAGAAGTCGCGGGTTGCGGCGGTGGTTGATCCGCAGCGGGATATTGACCAATATCTGGAAGATGCGATGGCCAAAGGGCTTACGATTAAGTATGTGATTTTGACCCATTTCCATGCGGATTTTCTGGCGGGGCATATTGAGCTGCGTGAGCGAGCTGGGGCTGAGATTGTGATGGCGCGGCGTGCCGGGGCGGAATTCAGCGTGCGGTATGTTGGTGACGGAGATCGGATCGAGCTTGGCCCGGATGTGGTGCTTGAATTCATGGAGACGCCCGGGCACACACCCGAAGGCCTGAGTGTGCTGGTTTTTGACAACGCGGCAGACGCAAAGACGCCTCATGCTGTTTTGACCGGCGACACGCTTTTTGTGGGCGATGTCGGCCGGCCTGATTTGCTTGCCTCGATTGGAGTGACGGCCGATGAGCTGGCCGAAATGCTCTTTGATTCCATTTTTCATAAAATTTCGAAATTGCCTGATTCAACGCTGGTTTATCCGGCGCATGGAGCCGGCAGCATGTGTGGTAAGAATCTGGGGCAGGAATTACACTCGACGATTGGAGAACAAAAGCGATTTAATTATGCCATGAAGCCGATGAGCATGGCGCAATTTAAAGAGATTGTGACGGCGGATCAGCCTGAGGCACCTGATTATTTCGTGCATGATGCGATATTAAATCGTCAGGAACGCCCTGCCCTTGAAAATACAATGACTCAGGCCATCAAGCCGATTCCGCTTGAAAAAGTGCTGGAAATGGCCAAAGCTGGCGCGCAATTGCTGGATGTGCGTGAAGGGCTTGATTATGCCGGTTCGCATCTGACCGGTTCCATTAATATTGCATTAAAAGGCAAATATGCAACCTGGGCCGGATCGATGCTGAATTCAAAAGATCCGATTATTGTCATTGGTGATTCTGATCAGGTGGAAGAAGCCGTCATGCGGCTGGGCCGGATTGGTTTTGACAATGCCGCCGGCTATCTGGAAGGCGGCATGAAATCTCTGGAAAATCATCCGGAGCTGGAGCGAAAAACCAGGCGAATTACAGCCCAGGCTCTGGCCGATATGATTGCAGCGGATGCAAAACCAACGATTATTGATGTTCGCAGCGAGAAAGAATATGCAGGCGGCCACATTGACGGCAGCCTGAATATACCGGTAAATCACCTGGCGGATAGGGTTTCAAAGCTATCGAAAACAGGCACTGTGATCGTGCATTGTGAGGGCGGATATCGCTCGGCAATTGCAGCCGGAATATTGATGAACGCCGGTTTTGAAAATGTCATTGACCTTGTGGGTGGCTACAAGGCCTGGGTTGCATCACAGACGCCTGTCAATGCAGGTTGATTCAGGGCAATTTGATCATGAATCCAGCCACGATTGCATTTGGACTGATCACCGGGCTTTCACTGGGCCTGACTGGTGGCGGCGGAGCAATTTTTGCCGTGCCTCTGCTGGTTTATGGAAATTCCATGGCTGCGCGTCAGGCGACGATTGTTTCCATTCTCTCGGTGGGTGCGACGGCATTTGTCGGATTTCTGCTGCGTCTGCGAAATCGGCAGGTTGAAATCAAGCCAGGGATTGCATTTGCATCCACCGGAATGATCACAGCCCCGATTGGCGACTGGATTGGCGACCAACTGCCTGATTCGCTGGTGATGACACTCTTTGGCCTGCTGATGCTGATCGTTTCATTTCGGATGTGGAAATCGGCACGGAAGCCGGCCGATTCTTTCATTCAAATTGAAACCGGCGATGGCGCAGGGCCCAGTTGCCCGTATGACCCGGAAGGTCGATTGCGAGTGACCAGTCGGTGTGCCCGGCTCCTTGGCCTGACAGGCATGGCTGTGGGCCTTCTGACCGGGCTTTTTGGCATCGGTGGCGGGTTTGTGATCGTGCCGGCACTCGTACTTCTGGCACACATGGATGTCAAAAATGCCGTGGGCACATCGCTTCTGGTGATTACACTGGTAAGTGTCTCGGCAGTTGTCGGAGTGGTGATTGAAGGCGATGAAATTCCGGCAGCGACTTCCATTTCATTTCTGGCTGGTTCGCTTTCGGGCATGGGCATTGGTACAATACTAGCCCGCCGCATTGGTGGGCCCAGGCTTCAGCAAAGCTTTGCCGCCGCGATTCTTGCAGTGGCATGCTGGGTAATCATGAAGAATATTCTGGCGATTTGATGAGAATTTCAACTCCATTGGAAAGGAATTGCGGACAGCCATGAAAATGAATCGTAGAAATTGTATTTCAGCCGCACTGGCTGCATCAATACTGGCTGAATCACTGGCTGAGGCAGAGCAAAATTCAAATGCGGAAGAAATGCAATTCCCTCTGATTAAAAAATATGGGGGTGTTTTTCCGATCGACGGGCTTGCCGAACCACCTTTGGCCGGAATGAAAGTCGTTTTTGATGTGACGACCGAAGCAGAGCCTGGCCAACTCAACAAGGGGCTGGAAGTTGTCGCCCGTTTTCTGAATCTGGCTGCTGCAGCGGGTGTTTCGATGAAATCGCTCCGTGTGGAGGTGGTTGTGCACGGCAAGGCACTTGTCTGCTTCATGAATCAGAAGGTTTATGCCGGGAAGAATGGTGGTAAAGTCAATCCGAATGAAGATTTAATAAAAAGTCTCTCGGAAGCGGGTGTCCCAATCATGGCATGCAGTCAGGCCGTCAGGCGTAATCAGTTTGCCATGAGTGACTTGCATGATCTGGTCAAACCTGTGTCGTCGGCAATGATTGTATCGATCGACCGGCAACAAAAGGGCTGGGCAGTGCTTGTTCCACATTGAAAAACTGAGCCTGATTTGTCAATCTCATGATATGGGCGGTTTTCACTGCATCATCATGCCCGAGCGGCAAATTGCTATTGAGATCAGACGATGGCTATTCCGATTGCAAATAACCAGATTCGCGACCACTATAAAATACTGATTCTTGGCGGAGGCTCGGGTGGACTGACCGTGGCCGCCAGGCTCAGAAAGAAGCTGGCATCGAAGGATTTCGACGTTGCAATTGTTGAGCCATCCACAACCCACGACTATCAGCCACTCTGGACACTGGTCGGCGGTGGTGTCTGTAAAAAAGAAGAGAGTCGGCGGCAGGAATCCCGCTATATTCCTGCCGGTGCCAGCTGGATTCAGGAAAAGGCCGCGAAAATCGAGGCTGCTGAAAATACTGTCACGTTGGAGTCAGGCAAGCGGGTAAAAAAAAAAAAAAAAAAAAAAAAAAAAAAAAAAAAAAAAA
>JBILGL010000117.1:0-9650 GCA_044351075.1 Isosphaeraceae bacterium
CAAAATAAGCCACTCGCATCGTTTCATCCGCCTTCTGACTTCTGTAGGTATGCACACATCGGCAGTTCGTGTGAAGCAAAACTATTTTGATCAAATCCCGGCCGAGTCGCAAGCAGGAAAAAGCCCGAACGGCTGGCGTTTTCATTCTCAGTCATCGAATGACGCACATCAATCAGACGGCCAGTAAAAAGGCCGCAGGCTCTATAAAATAAACAGGATGTATTTGTTGACCTTGTATCTCATCGGAAAGGCCAACGCCGCTTTTTTTCTGTCGTTGGCAGGTTTTGCAAATCAACCGATCATTCTGCAGCAGAGTGAGCAGAAACCTGCGCCGCACTCCGCGCCGATCTTGTTTTCTTCAGCTTAGCTGCCGGTTCCGGCATCATTTTTTCGCCGATGGTCTTTTCGCTGAAGAGAATCGACAGGGCATCTTCAATATTATCCACAAATTCAAAGTGCATGTCTGCCTGCACCTCGGGCGGCAGATCGGTCAAGTCCTTGCGATTCTGCTTCGGCAGCATCACATGGTGAATGCCTGCGCGACGTGCCGCCAGCACCTTCTCACGAATTCCGCCCACTGGCAGCACCCGCCCGGTCAGCGTCACTTCGCCTGTCATTGCCACATTCCCACGAAGTGGCTTGTCATTCAGAAGGCTCACCAGACTCGCTGCAATTGCTATTCCGGCCGATGGGCCGTCTTTCGGCACCGCACCTGCCGGAACATGCACATGAAGGTCGCTTTCGGCCAGAAGCTTCACATTAACACCCAGTTTTTCCGCCTTGCTGCGGATAAATCCAGAGGCTGCCTGCATGCTCTCTCGCATGCTTTCGCCCAGAAGGCCTGTGAGTGTCATTCCACCTTTGCCGCCGGGAATCAGGGTTGATTCAATAAAAAGGATCTCGCCACCGGTCGGGGTCCATGCCAATCCGGTGGATATGCCCGGAATGGGCTGGTGCATCGCCAGTTCGCGAAAATACTTGGCTGGGCCGAGCAACGTGTGCAAGTCAGCAGGCTTAACTGTCACTCTGCGGCGATTCCCTTCCGCATGGCGTGTCGCAATCTTGCGACAAATGCTGCCAAGTTCGCGTTCCAGATTTCGCAGGCCAGCTTCGCGGGTGTAGTCGGCAATAATGTGACGGATCGTTTCATCCGGCATCTCGACCGAGCCTGGCTTCAGGCCATTGGCGTCGATCTGTTTGGGCAGCAGGTGGGCCCTGGCAATCGCCATCTTCTGCTCTTCGCTGTAGCCCGGCAGCTCAAGGATTTCCATGCGGTCCAGAAGGGCATGGGGAATGGTGTCAGGGTTATTGGCAGTGGCCAGAAAAAGGACTTTGGAGAGATCAAATTCCACGTCAAGATAATGGTCGTGGAACGTTGAATTCTGCTCGGGGTCAAGCACTTCCAGCAAGGCTGAAGCGGGATCGCCGCGAAAGTCGTTGCCCAGTTTGTCGATCTCATCCAGAATGAAAACGGGATTGTTTGAGCCCGCCTTACGCAGACCCTGAATAATACGGCCGGGCAGGGCGGCAATGTAGGTGCGACGGTGGCCACGAATTTCGGCTTCGTCGTGTATGCCACCCAAACTGATTCGCAGAAATTTGCGGTCAAGTGCTTCGGCAACCGATCGCCCCAGGCTCGTTTTACCGGTTCCGGGCGGACCGACAAGGCAGAGAATCGGCCCCTTCAGGTCTTTTTTCAGCTTTCGCACAGCCAGATATTCAATTATCCGCTCTTTGATCTTCTCAAGGTCGTAATGATCTTTGTCGAGCACCTGCCGGGCCAGCTTCAAATCAAGACGGTCGGCGGTTGCTACGCCCCATGGCAGGCTGATGATCCAGTCCAGATAAGTTCGAATGATCGAATATTCGGCAGAGCTTGGGTGCATGGTCGTCAGACGGTCCAGCTCTCGCTTTGCCTCAGTCATGACGGCTTCAGGCGGGTTGGCCTTTTTGAGCTTGGCTCGATAGCTTGACACTTCCGAAGTGTCGTCGGCATCCTCTCCAAGCTCTTCCTGCATGGCCTTGATTTGCTGGCGGATAAAATGCTCTCGCTGGGCTTTCGTAATCTCATTGCCTACCTGATTCTGGATGCGTCCAGCGAGCTCGATCACTTCGAGATGACGAGTCCAGTAGCGAATCAGTGCCATCAGGCGATTACGCACATCAAGCTCGCCCAGCATCTCCAGCTTTTCGTCCTGCGAAAATGGCAGGCTCGACGCAAATAGATCAACCAGCCGGGCCGGCTCGTTGGTGTTCATCGCCGCTACGATCAGTTCTTCAGGCACAGACTGCGTCTGCTTGACCATTCGATTAAGCAGCTTCCGGGCCTGATGCACAAGGGCGTCAAGCTCAAGCCCCTTACGGAGTTTTTCGTCCAGTCTGCGGGTCATTGAGACTTGAAAAGGCTCTGTCTGAACCGATTTTCCAAGTGTGCATCGATTCTGACCCTGAAAGATGATTCGTGTTGTGCCGTCCGGAAATTTCAGCATCTGGAGGATCTGACCGGTGCAGCCAATGCGTGCAAGATCACCCTGTGCCGGTACTTCGGGGTCGCTGTTCGTCTGCGTGATCACCGTAATAGTGTGGTCAGTGCCCGACATGACATCGTCAATCAGTGCAATGCCCGCTGCACGGTTTACGACGATCGGCACAATCGTATTCGGAAAAACGACTTCATTGCGAAGCGGCAGCACCGGGGTGACACTAATACGGCTATCAATTTCGTCTTTGCCGTCAGGCCCACGCCCGCCGGGTCGGCCTGTTTTTTTGGAGCCATCCTCGCCAAAAAGATCCGCCAGAACTTTTTTGAAATCAACGTCAGTTGGCTGTGGCTTGGGGACGCGGCGTTTGCTCATGATTCAATGCTGGGGTGTCGGTCGAATTGTCTCAGGTTCGCGTCACAGGTGAATTGCTTGTGAATCGGAAAAGTGGGGCAGTTCTCAGCAATCTCAAAGCGGCTCTTTTTCCTTTTCTGCTCATCATTGTGCCATAAACACAACGAAATTGGAACATGCTGAATAATCATAAAGGTTTCGTCAAGTTTCCTTTCCTTACACCATCCACTTGATCGCTACAATCGTTAGCAACTGCGTAATAAGGCTCTTTACCTCAAACCGTGTATGCCTAAATTTCATTGAGCGGGCTAATTTCGTTTCTTTGTTTCTCGAAAGTTTCCGACGCTGCAGGGGAATCATCCTTGAATGATCGAGCAATATGTTCAACCATTCAATCGATACCTAAACTCCGGCATTTTCAATCTTAATATTAATGCCCTCTTTCATATCAATTCGAAGGTATCCAATCTGAGCGAGTCATTCAATCACATCAATCGGCTCATGATGGCTCATCTCAAAACGCATTGATGCCAAGTCGAACACATTTTTGTTTGATCATTCTCATCATTCAGATAGAGAAATCCAAAACGTCATTTGTTGATCGCGGTGCCAGAATCGCAGCAGGTTATTACACAAAATCAGTTTTTTTGTCGGCTTTAACTGTTTCCCTCAGACGTAAAATTTGGTAAGACTTGGTGCAGGTCTTTAGAGCGCCCGTTCTTGATTCAGGGGGCACAATGAGCGATTCGATGGGTAGCCAGGAAGCAGTTGGCCAGGCCAGAGCCGATTTGCAACGTTTAATAGACCAGCTCAACACGGTGGTGGTTGGCAAGCCCGACCCGATTCGAATGGCTTTGGTCGCTTTGCTGGCCGAAGGGCACGTGCTGATTGAAGACGTCCCAGGCGTCGGCAAAACGCTCCTTGCCCGGGCCATTGCTGCATCAATCGATTGCCCATTTCGGCGTATTCAATTCACGCCCGACCTACTGCCTTCCGATATCCTTGGTTCAAGCGTTTACTCTTCAGCCACGGGCGAGTTTCTCTTCAAGCCAGGTCCGATTTTTTCCAACGTGATTCTGGCTGACGAAATCAATCGTACTACGCCTCGAACGCAGTCGGCCCTGCTTGAGGCGATGTCCGATGGCCAGGTCTCCGTCGAAGGCACAACGCACATCCTCGCCAAACCTTTTCTGGTGCTGGCCACCCAGAACCCTTTTGAGTTTGAAGGAACGTATGTGCTACCTGAAAGCCAGCTTGATCGCTTCATGCTGCGGCTCAAGATGGGCTATCCGGCGCGGAGTGAAGAACGCCGAATTTTGACCATGCACCGCGATGGTGCGCCGGTCGAGCAGCTCCGCCCGGTGATCTCAGCCGATCAGATTCGCAACATTCAACGCATGGTGCGCGAAGTGCGAGTGGAAGAAAGTGTGGCCGATTATCTGCTTGGAATTGTTCGGGCCACGCGTGAATGCGAAGACCTTCGCGTCGGGGTGAGCACCCGCGGGGCACTCACAATTTACCGCGCTGCACAAGGGCTTGCGTTTCTGCTGGGGCGAGATTTTGTCGTGCCTGATGACATCAAGGCACTGGTCGGCCCGGTGCTGGCGCACCGAATTGTGGGCAAGTCTTTCTTGCAGGCCGGTGAATTCTCAGCGGCTGAAGCAATTTTGCGAGATCTTGTTGAGCAAATTCCTGTGCCGGTTTGATTTGAGAGCTGAAAAGCGGTCTGATTGCCCTCGTGCCCCTTTGCGGAGCGATGCTTATGTCAAAGCCGCAGCAAAAAAATAACCGTCGCTTCTCAGCCATTTTAAAAGACTGGCTGCTTCCGACCGAACGCCTGCGATCCACACCCGAGGGGCTGGCGTATTGGCTGGCGTGGTTCATGCTGGCACTTGTCGGCTGGTTTCAGCAGATTAACCTGATTTTACTGGTCGCCGGTCTCGCTGCCGGGCCTCTGGTCACGTCGTTTTTTATGAGCACGGCCATGCTCCGCCGCGTGCGGCCCGAACGTCGATTGCCAACTCATATTTTCGCAGGCCAGCCGCTGCCGATTGATTATGTGATGGATAATTCGGCCAGAAAGTCGGCCGTACTCGCCCTGACGCTGCACGATGAATGGACACCTGTTGATTCCATCCCTGGCGCCACTTCCTTTCGCCCATCGGTCTTCTTTTCGCGGGTTGGCGGTGGCCTTCGTGAGCGGCTGAGGTGGCAGATCACCGCCCCGGCTCGCGGGCGATATCGCGCGACGATGATGACGATGATCACTCGCTTTCCTTTCGGCCTGATGGAGCGTTCCAGCCTCGTAGCCGATGAAGAGTCGTTTGTCATTTATCCACGCATTGGGCACCTCACTCGCAAGTGGCATTTGGTGCATCGGCAGTCAACCATGACAAAGCGAGGGCAGAAGCAGGATCGATCGAGCCAGCAACTGGAATATCATGGCCTGCGCGATTATCGCCCTGACGACAGCCCCCGCTGGATTCACTGGCGCACGAGTGCCCGGATCAATCAGTTAATGGTGAAAGAGTTCGAGCAGCAGAATGAGCAGGATCTGGCGATTTTGCTTGACCCATGGCTGCCTCGGAACAGGGCAACCGATCAGATGCGGCGGCATGTGGAAGATGCGATTGAATTTACGGCGAGCCTCTGTGTGGATTTGTGCCGGGCTGGGCGGCGCCGCGTAAGCCTGGGCTGGATTGGAGCCACGGCTGACTTGCGACAGGGGCAGGCCTCTGTGCGGCTCTTGCATGAGATGCTGGAATCGCTGGCCACGATGAAAGTGAATCACGAGCTTTCGCTTTTTCAGCTTTTTGACATTCTGCCGCCGGCGACGCTGCGGGAAGCGATTTTTGTCATCGTGACAACTCGCCCGCTTGAGATCGCTGAAGAGGCGGCGCGGTCTGACCGCCTGAATGCCGCGGCGGGCCGAGGGCTGATGAATCGAATGGTCTTGCTCGATGTCTCCCGGGGCGACTTGAAAGGGCTGGTGGAATACGACGAAATCCATGCCGCGCCCGAGTCTGTCAGTGCCGTGGCGATGGAAGCCCCGTCTGTTGGTGAAGAGCCTTCCACGGCTGTGCTTGAAGGAGGCTTGGCACAATGAACGGCATACGCTTTGAAAGGCTTTATCGGGGCAGTGTTTATGCGATGATCTTCATGGCCGTGCTGGCCCTGTCGATCGATGCCACGACCGATTTGCCGATCGCGATGGGGTATCCGCTGGCGACCATCTTCATTTGTGCCTGGGCCTATTTGAAAGTGGATACGGGTCTCAAGACCGGGATTTCTCGCCCCAGAGGCACGTTTCTGGCACTGCTGTCAATGCCGCTAGTCATTGCGGAAGTGCGGCTTGGCTGGCGGCTTTTGGAGTCTGATCTACTTGTTTTGGCTCTCGGGCACTGGCTGACATACCTCGTCTGGATCAAGATATGCATGCCCAAAAGTGTTGAGGACGATTGGTTTATTTTTCTTCTCGGCATGGTCATCGTTTTGACGGCGGGCGTGCTGAGCCAGAGCGACCTGGTGGGCGAGTGTATCTTTGTATGGGCGATTATCAGTCTTTGGTCGCTCACGATGTTTTATCTGGAACGTGAGGCAGCCCGGGCCCGCCACCCGGAAAAAAAGGCAAATTTACCTGCGAATTATCGGATCAAAACGTCTGAACAGCCATATTTAAAACTCTTTGACCGGCCGTTCCTCTATTCCGGTCTTCGTGTGGTGTGCACGGCACTGATTATGTCGGCCCTGGTTTTTCTCTTTATTCCGCGGGCTGAGCGAATGTCAAGTTCGCGACGATCAGGCGCACTTTCGCGCCATCTCACAGGCTTTGATGAAGAAGTCAGGCTGGGCCAGCTTGGCGAGATTCTGGAAAACGACACGATTTTCATGACAGTTGAATTCTTTGATGAGGAAGGCAAAACGACCTATCCGATCGAAGAGCCATACTGGCGTGGTGTGACCATGGGTGAATATGAAAATGGCCAATGGAAGCGGCAGACTTATGCCGCCGGCCGTTTTCCGAATAATCAGAAGACGCAGGGCGTCATCCGACAGAAAATTCGGCAGGAACCGACCGATAGTGAAATCATCTTTGGCCTTCGTCCTGTGCTGCGGGCCCGGTCGCTCATGCGGTTTCGCTCGCCGATTTTCTTCAATTCGGCTGACGGCACCATGTTTCGCCGGGCTTATAACAACGCCTATGAATACGAAGTCTTTTCAGAGACAGACCAAAATAAGCCGCAGCAGGGTGAGGATGAGCCACAGCAGCGTATCAAGGATCAGCTGACATCGATTCCAAAATCGATGAAGGCAGAGCTCACCGCTCTTGCTGACCCGATCATTCGCAACCTTTCACCGCTTGATACACAGGCCAAGGCTCGGGCACTTGAGGCCCACTTTCTTGACCCTCAGATATATGCATACACGCTGGAACAGACGCGGGTTGATCCAAACATCGACCCAGTGCTTGATTTTCTCAAGAATCGCAAAGAAGGCCACTGCGAATACTATGCATCGTCGCTGGCTCTGATGCTGCGCAGCGTGGGTATCCCAGCCCGATTGGTTAACGGTTTTAAGGGCGGCGACTGGAATTCGCTTGGCCAGGTGATGTATGTGCGCGAAAAATACGCGCATGCCTGGGTAGAAGCATGGGTGTCAACAGGGCCCGACGATGCCGGCCGATGGATCACACTTGATCCGACCCCCTCAAACGAACGTCGTGAGAATATCCAGAGCAGGGGCCTGCTCGGTGCATTTCGGCAGGCTACCGATTTTATCCGCTATGTCTGGGTCTTTTACATCATTGGTTTCGATGCCGAGCGGCAATATCGTGTGCTTTATGAGCCGATCATCGCGCTTTATCAGGAGGCCCGAAACGGCTTTCTGATCATCATTCAGGCCATTCGCGACCTATGGACAGGGGCAAAAGGGCTTTCCTCACTTTATCGCATCTTCAGCGTTTCAGGCTTTCTGGGTGGTCTTGGGCTGGCGGTGGCAGCGATTATCATGCTTCAGTTTTTCCGGTTTGTGCTGAGAAGACTGCTGGCAAAGTATTTTAACAGGCAAAAGTCAGATCATGGTGAATCGCAGGTTGAGATTTACCGCCGCCTGGAACGGCTTCTGGCTGAACTGACGCTTGTTCGCTCTTCAAATGAAACACCGCTGGAATTCTCTCGAAGGGTTGGTATCGTGCTGCGAGAGCGGTTTATGGAAGCGGGGATGGAAGGTATTCCAGAGATGGTGGTCAATCTCTTTTACCAGATTCGTTTCGGCGAAATGGCTGTTGACCCGAACCAGCTCTCATCACTGCAGCAAAATCTTGACCGGCTGGAACAGCAGATCCGCCAGCCGGCATAATCTGTTTTTTGAAATTCAATTGAAATAAAGCTGTTTATGGTTGCCGCGATCGATCAAATTCTGGGTATTCCCTAAGAAATTCATTGAATTTTCCGGTCAATTTCATTTGCAGGCGGCTTCCCGCTTTCAGCATAACGACACCTTGTCGATTAGGCTCTCGCCATCTGCCCAGTAGAAATTCCATGAGCTGTAGTATTCTATCCAATTTCGCATCGGGCCCATAAGAACCGGCCAATTCGGCTTTCAAAGCCTCAATGGCCGCCAACGAGGCATCGCTTCGTAAAACGCCAAGAAAAATACGTGCCGCCCCGGTCACATCAGCACTGGTTTCCTTCTCGTATTCTGCAACCGTCTCTTTGGCTTTGGCTTCAAGTAATTGCCAGGCAGCCAGGCGTCTCTGCTTGCGTTTTAGCTCTTCTGCTTGCTTTTGCTTCTTACGCTGCAAGTCATTAATTTTAGCTGATAATTCCATAATCTCCTTGCTTTCATTCCAAAGTTTTTGCATTTCCCGAAGTCTTGATTCAGCAACTTCTTTTTCAACCCTGTCAAAATGCAAAACTTTATAAGGTGAATTTTCAATAATATTTCTGGCCACATTAATAATTCTATCGATTTTATTCTTATTCTCTTCAACGATTAACATGAAAAAAGGCTGATTGATCTGAAAAGAACAGTAGCTGAGAAATGTGTTTGTATTTACGTTACAGAGAAAGTATGCAGCCAGCTCAGGCACATCAAGCATAAGATCCAGAAACTCCTTGGTGGAGCGATATGTTTTAATGTCATGATTTACGCGTTCAACAGTTTTCAATACTTCACGAGTCTCTGAAATTTCTGTCAGGACGTCAACTATACCGTTGACAACACCTGATATAACTGCGCTGAGGCCACCCGTCACAGGAATTGCAAAATAGGCACCAAGGTCAACTGCGCTTCGAACTGTGTCTATTGCCAGACTATCGTTTAATTTCATTAAGGTGTCGTTCAGAATATCAATTGAAAACTGTACGTCGCCTTTTCTGGCCAGATGCCGACATGCATTGTTATTATTGAAATCAAGCTTGTTATTCACAATCTTGTAAAGGTTATGAACAATTTCACCGCCTGTAACGATCGGCCCCAGCAATGCAGTTGCAGCAGATAAGTCAGAAAGAAACTCAAAGGCATTAACTGCTGCACCACCGACCTGAGTTAACACTTCCGTAACATGAAATTGACTGTTCAGCTGGTTAGCAGTTTGAAGAATTCTTGGGTCATTGGGTACGGGAAGCTGCCGAACTGTATTTAAACCTTCAACAACATTTCGATAACTATCCTCCATGCCGATCAACTCGGATATTGAACTCGAAGCATCATACACGGCCTTGTGAAGCCTCACATGACGCGCCATCGAGTTTCTTTCATTAAGACCAAATTCAATCCGTCCCAGAATGTTAAGAATTGCAATTTCTTCGTCTT
>JBILGL010000118.1:0-9627 GCA_044351075.1 Isosphaeraceae bacterium
AGATTTGCCGGTTTAATGTCACGGTGCAGCACACCCTTGCCATGGGCTGCCTTCATGCCTTGAGCAATCGGCAATGCAATCTGCAAAAGTTCAGTCGTTGTCAGTTGTCTGGTTTGTTTAAGGAATCGATCCAGATCCTGACTGTTTTCAATGTATTCAAGCACCAGAAACGGCTTGGAGTGATAAAAGTCGCAATCAATCAGCTCAATGATGTTTGGGTTTCTCAGCGTTTTCAGCAGCCGGGCTTCGCGGAAAATCTCTTTGGGCGGAAGCTCTAGGCCGCCCGGATCAAAGGTTTTGATCACAACCGTTTCGTCGGTGTATTGATTTTTACAGCGAAACGCTACGGCAAAGGCACCTGAGCCGATGATTGCCTCAGGTTCGTATTTGGCAATATCAAAAAGCTTGCGGCCCGGGTCGTGCCTGATGGCTTCCATCAAATCATCAAGTGCCGCCGGGAAATCTTGCAGCTCCAGCGAGCAGCGATAGGCCAGATGATAACCTTCCGCCTTTTTCAGTGGGCTCTTGCTGGTGGCGGCCAGTTCGCGAGCAATGCGCCGGGATTGTTCAAATCGACCTGCCACCCATGCCTCGCGGCTGATCGCCAGCGAGAGATTTGACTGCTGCCGCCGCACCGGGGGCGGAAGCTGATCGAGTTTACGAATATGGTCGTCGATCTTCGGCGTCTCAGTTGCGGGCATATTGAGCTGGTCAAGCGGGGTCACGGGCCGATTGGCCATGCGTAAATTGGCGTTAAGCTCACAAACGGCCGACCTGAGCCACACCACCTCTTCATGCGTTGCCACGGTAACAGCGTGTGTCTGGTCAACCTTGATTTCAACGCGGCTGAGGCCATCAAGCACGCTCTCCAGCTCTTGGGCTTGTGAGACCATGAGCCCGGCCAGAAACTGAAATCCGCTGGAGAGATCGGCCCCGAGCCGTTCCATCTTGATCAACTGAAATTCGTTGCGAAGCTTTTCGTCGGCCAGCACGGCCGATTTGAAATGAAACTGAACGGCCACAGCCAGCATGTGCTGGCCTTCCGGCGGCTTGAAGGAGAGGAGCCTGGCGAGGTTTGGGTAGTTATTCGTGCGGAAGTCGTTGGCGATCTGATCGATCAGGTTCAGTTCGGCATCGATCAGGGCAGCAGGGTCGTCAAACTGCACGAGCGGATTGTTTTCATGCGCCAGCTCATTGATCTTAAAGCCGCGAAGATCCTTGAAAAAATCTTGATGGCGGGCGATGCGCAGCTCTCTCTGGCAGTTTTGCAGGAATGAATCATCGGCGGCGGCAAAGGCTTCTGCAAAAAAGCCACGCATGGCATCGACAAGTGCCTGATTGGTGGCAGAGGTTTTCAGCTGGCCCAGCCATGTCGATTCCCAGAAAGAAGGGCCAGCCAGAGCAATTTCAAGCGTTTTAAAGGCGTGTTCGTGGGCCTGCTGAAAGACTTTATCCCACTTCTGGCTGTTATCCGTAAAATGCTTCTGGGCTTTCTTCACCATATTCTTGATGGTGTCGCCCACAAACTTACCGGCAACATCCTTCAGAATATTGCTGCCAATATCAGTGCCGTGCTTAATCGCGGCTTCAGCCCCGTGCTTGATGGTGGCTTCGGCACCGGCAGCAAGCAGCTCTGGCTGAAAGAGATCACGAAGGGCGAGAGCGTATGTCCTGCGGGCGACAGACATGGGGAAACTCTTGTACTAAGTCTTGTTCAGGCCGAACTTTGAATGAAATAGCCGCCGGCGATGCGGCGCGTGAAGGTGCTGATTTCTGTCATTGTACGGCTGAAGGAGTATTTGTAGCAAGTGAGGGAATATTTGGAAATCAGTCCAAATATTTTCGATTTTTTTCAAAACGGCAACGATGCGATCAAAATGAAATGAAACCACAAAATATTGTCAGGCAACGATTTATTGCGTACTGGCCTGGCAAACCGGCACAATCAATGTTGTTTTATTGGGCAAGAACCAGCCTGAAACCGAGGCAGTCGTTGCGGGCGCCGGGGGTGAATTTATAGCGGTAGGCGGATCGGCAATCGGGGCCGCAGTAATTCCAGCTTCCGCCACGATAAACGCGGCTATCGGCCACGGTTGGGCCGGTTGGGTCGGTGCCGCCGGCCAGTTTTTTGTCGTACCAATCGGCACACCATTCCCAGACATTGCCGTGCATGTCGTACAGGCCCCAGGCATTGGGCTGATAGCTTCGCACGGGTGTCGTTTTTTGAACGTAAGGGCCCCTTACCGCTGTGCCATAGGGGAAGCTGCCGTCGAAATTCGCCTGTGCGCTGCTGAGAGAATCGCCAAAGGCCGTGGCGGTGGTGGTGCCGGCTCGGCAGGCATATTCCCATTGGGCTTCGGTGGGCAGGGCGAACCGGGCACCGGTGGTGATCCGGATTTTCTCGTTCAGCCTGCGGGTAAAGGCCATCGCATCGTCCCATGAAACCTGCTCAACGGGCAGGCTGCCCTGGCCTTTGAAGCCGCTGGGGTTTGTGCCCGTCACCGCCTGATACAGCTCCTGCGTGACTTCCGTTTCCATCATCCAGAAGCCCTGCGACAATGCCACATGGGCCTGCTCTTCATTTTTTTCCCGCTTGGACTCGGTGGCCGGGCTGCCCATCAGAAATGCGCCCGGCGGGCACCAGCGAAGGGCAATTTCAATATCGCCAAGCTTCAGCACTCGCTTTTCGCCCGCCTTCTGACCAACCCACTCATTTTGAGCCCAAGCCCGGGCCGAGCTCATGAATGAAACCAGCAATAAACAGAAAAATATCGCGGCAACCCGACCCAGATGCTTATTCATGCTCATTACCCAGACCAAAACAGATTGTCAGAATGAGGCGGAGCTTTCTTAGTCTTTAGTATAACGAATGTCACGAGAAACAAAACTCCCCCCCACCTAGATGATTCGTAAAATGTTGAGCAATCGCAACATTTTAACAGGCCCGGTTCCAGCCGCCCCCGAGCGATGAATATCCCATGCCGTTAAGTGTATGAAGGCAATTGCTGAGCCAGATTGATTATCAGGTCAAACTTGCCTATGAGAAAACGCCGGGCAATTTTTCGCCTGATTGTTACAGCTTGCCTGAATGAAAGAGTCGTTTTGATCATCACAATGAACTTACTGATCACATCCGGCGGATTCGTTTTTTTCGGCAAGGTGGCTGGTGATTTTGCGTTTAATGATTCGATTTTGGATTGCTTGCCATTCGATAAGGATGATGATTCGGAAGCAGTCTGTCGTTACAGGCAGGGTTGTTTCCCTTGCAGATACTCATGGGCAAGGACATGGCAGTGGACCAATCTTGGAAGGTCCCGCCCGCTCGACACATTTCGATCGTACGGCAGGATGACGGCGATCGCGAACGACCCGATGGAGGTCAGCAGTGGCTTCGTTCGATCAATCCCGCCGCACACGCCGGTTTCGCCCTGATTCGCTGGGCCCGGAAACTCTTGAAAATCGCGAAGTCATGGCCGCATCGGCAATGGGCTTCTCGTTGCCCGACGTTGCTGTCGGCAATTTCGCCTCCCCGGTAGCCGCCTGGGGTCAGCCGTTCTCCTTCCAGCTTCAGGCATTTAATCGCGGCGCCAGCAGCCAGGCCGAACCATTGGCCCAGTTCCCCTTTGCCCAGAGCACGGCACGCGCTGAAACCATGGCGAATGTCTTTCTGGTCGCAGGTCATGGCCCAAAGCAGACTCGCGTTTTGCTTGATACGGTTGATCTCGGCACGATTGCGCAAAACAGCATGAAGGCACCTCAGGTGACCGTAACGCTGCCAGCCACCCCGCCAGCCGGTTTCCCCGCCGCAGGTGGCCGATTCCGGATCCTTGTGGTCCCGACTGTCGCCAACCAGATTCGCCTGCCGTCGGCATTTCCTAACAATGGTGCAAGCTATTCGGTGCCCGTGAAGGTGCTGCCGGCTCTGCCTCAGATTGAGTTTCTCGGCAGCAATACGCCGAAAAATCTTGTGCCGGGACAGGTTTTCCTGCCCGAGATCAAAATTGCCAACGTGGGCGGCGCCAATGTCAATACACAGTCGGCTCAGGGCCCGCTGAAGGTGATTCTGGTCGCCTCGGCCAATCTTGACTACAACCCGGCCGACGTGCCGGTGACACTGGCTGAATTCACCATTGCAGACCTTGCCGGTTTGAACACCCGCCCGCTGGCTGGTGGCCTGCAGAATCTCAGGGCCGGGCGGTTTAACAATCTGAATCTGGCGGCCAATCAGGCAACGATCACTGCCAGCCAGATCAAGCTGCCGGTGGGTGCCACGCCGGAAGAGTCAACCTATTACATCGGTTTTGTGATCGATCCCGACCGCACACTGACTCAGATCAGTGATCAGGCCGGAATTGAAAGATCACCACGATTGATCGCTCCGCGTCTGGTAATGCCCAATTCAGCGTATTCGACGCCAGAGTCGATCCAGCTTGCCAGCGCAGATCTCTTCCCGAATCTGCCCTACAAGGCAACTTCCGCAGGCGTGATCACCCCGAATACCGCGCAGGTTTCGCCGCAGGTCTACTACCCGCCAACCATGAAAATTCTGCCTGTGAATTATCGTGGTATCAAATACAAGCCGCAGGGCTGGATTTGATCGGCCTTACGGATTCTGCCTCCGGCAAATTCTGACAACAACTCCCGGCGAAAAATCCGGGAGTTTTTTTATTGACTTCAAAACGGCAGTTCCAGCCTGATTTGCTGATGTCCACTGCGGCCGGTCAAAAGCTCTTCACTTGACCCTGACATCGCTTTTTTTCTAAGATTTCAAGTGAATGCTGAACCTCTACTCCACCACCGGGTGTGATTTGCCCCTGACTGTTTTTCGAGATTCGAATGAGCCGACGATTTGTCAATGAGTTAAATAATGGCGATAACGTTGATGACGTTTTTCTGGTAACCCAAAAGCAGACCAGGGCCAATCGGCAAGGAAACCCTTATCTTTTTCTTGAGCTCAGAGACCGCACCGGCACCATCGACGCCCGGCTCTGGAACATCCCTGAAACTCAGCAGCTCGGCTTTAACGAAGGCGACTATGTGCGTGTTCGCGGCAAGGTGCAGCTTTTTCAGGGCGCCCTGCAAATGATCATGACCTACCTTGAGCCACACTCAGGGCAGGGCATTGATGCAGCCGATTTCATTGCTCAGTCAAGTGTCAATTCAGTCGCCCTGCTCAAGCAGCTTCGCGAGATTCTTTACCGCATCAGCAATATGCACTTAAAGGCCCTTTGCGATGCCGTGCTGATGGACGAGCCTCTCGTCAATAAGCTCATGGCCGCTCCGGCGGGCATCAAGAATCATCATGCCTATCATGGCGGCCTGCTTGAGCATATCGTCACGCTCATGCAGGTCTCTGAGCGAATCCTGCCGTTTTACCCAGTCGTTGATCACGACATTCTCATCGTCGGCCTGCTGCTGCACGACCTCGGCAAGGTTGATGAACTGACATACGACCGCACCTATGCCTATTCTGACGAAGGTCAGTTGATTGGCCACCTGGTCATGGGCGTTGAGATGCTCACCGCCAAGATTCAGGAAGCGGAAAAACTGACGGATGAACCATTCCCGACAGAGCTCAAGCTGCGTCTGAAACACATCATTGTAAGCCATCACGGTACGCTTGAATTTGGCTCGCCCAAGGTGCCGATGACCCCCGAAGCCCTCTTTCTGCATCATGTGGATAATCTCGACGCCAAGATGCACGCCATCACACGCGAGCTGGAAGAGCACCCGAATAAGGACAGCACCTGGACACCTTATCAAAACAGCCTGAACCGGCGTCTTTTCAAAGGCGGCGGCGCTGAGGCGATCGGGCAGTCATCCGGCGAATCTGGCGACTGACCTCCTTCAGAAATCAAAAGCCACGGTTTTTTTCCAATCGCTTTGCCTGTAGAATTCTATGGAGCAAACGCAGGCGGCTGACTGCATTGACATTTCGGGCATGCCCCGACCAGCCGGGAGCAACGACCGAATATGGACGAAGATAAGATTTACGACGACCTGACCCAGCCGCCTTCGGCCGATGACACCGAATCGGTGGATGACTTCGAACCCGAAACAGTCGAAAATACTGCGCCAAGAATTGAAGAGCATCTCATCTGGCCCAGGATCCGCCAGATGCTTGAGGAACATAAAGGCAATGGGCTGACTGTGAAAGCCCTGGCCCGCAGGCTTGAGCTTGATACCGTCGGCACGATTGACCTGCGACGACTCGTCAAAAAACTTGTCAAAGCCGGCCGACTGGCCATCACCAGCGGTAAAACGCTGGTCATCCCCACCAAGCCGCTCAAAAAAGAGCCGACTCGCATCCTCAATCGATCAAGTGGCGAGCCGGAAAAGCTGATCCGGGGCATCTTCAAGCGGCACCCGCGTGGCTTTGGCTTTGTGCGGCCGATGGATAAACTCTCGGCGGGCACCAAAAAATTCGACCTCTTTATTCCGCCGGATGATATGGGCGACGCCGCCACCGGCGACGAAGTGCTTGTCAAGCTGGGCCGATCGGCCAGGCCACGCGGCGAACAATCCGGCGAAGGCCGCATCGTCAAGATCCTCAAGCGATCAGCCGGCAAATTTGTCGGCACTTATTTCGAAGAGCGGGGCAGGGCATGGGTGCGCATTGATGGCATCCAGTTTGATGCTCCACTTGAGCTCGGCGACCCAGGCGCCAAGCGAGTCAACGCCGGCGATAAAATCGCTGTTGAAATCACCCGCTACCCGACACTTGACCGAACCGGCAGCGCGGTCATCGTGGCCGTTTTAGGCCAGCACGGCGAGCCGGGCGTCGAAACGCAGATGATTCTGCACGCCTATGAGCTTGACCCCCACTTCCCCGAACCCGTGCAGGAAGAAGCCCGCGCCCAGGCCCGCATGTTTGAGGCCCTGCTGGCCGAAAACAAATACACCAACCGCACCGATTTTCGTAATGACCTGATCGTCACCATCGACCCGGCCACCGCCCGCGACTTCGACGACGCCATCAGCCTGCACCAGTATGAAAATGGCTACTGGCGGCTGCGCGTGCATATTGCCGACGTCTCTGCCTTTGTCGAACCCGGCTCCGTGCTTGATAACGAAGCCCGCCACCGCGGCAATTCGGTCTATCTGCCCGACCTGGTCGTGCCGATGCTGCCAGAGATCATCTCCAACAGCCTCGCCAGCCTTCAGGCCGGTGAGCCACGCCTGGCCGTTACCGCCGAAATTCATTTCAATCCAGAGGGTGTTGTGACTGGTGCGGAATTCCACCGCAGCGTCATTCAGGTGCGGCAGCGGTTCGCCTATGAACAGGCCTATGCTGTAATGATGGCCGCCCCCGGCGAAACGCCGCAGGGCGTGGAAGTTACGGCCGAAGTGCGCGACCTGCTGGGCCGGATGTTTCGCCTGGCCATGATCCTGCGCCAGCGCCGATTCCGCCGCGGGGCCCTTGAGCTGAATCTGCCGGAAATTGCGATCTCTCTGAACGACGACGGCACCGCCCGCGAAGCACATCTAGTTTCTCACGACGAAAGTCATCAGGTCATTGAAGAATTTATGCTGGCCGCCAACGAAGCGGTGGCTCGCCGACTTTCTCAGGCCGAGATTCCCTTCCTGCGTCGTGCCCACCCCGACCCTGACCCACAAAAGCTTGAAGATCTGGCCGTTTTTGTGGGCGAAGTCGGCTTCAGTGTCGCCGACCCTCAAAATCGTTTTGAGCTGCAAAGACTGTTGCGCGAATCCAGCGGCCATCCGGAACAGCATGCCGTGCACTACGCCCTGCTGCGAAGCCTGAAACAGGCGAACTATACCCCCGAAAATATCGGCCACTATGCCCTCGCCAGTAAGGATTACAGCCACTTCACCAGCCCCATCAGGCGCTATCCCGACCTCGTCTCTCATCGCCAGCTGCTCGACATCATCGCCGGCCGCCGCCCCTTTGCTGACTTTGACGAACTGGCCAATATCGGCGAAGACTGCACCGCCACCGAACGCAAAGCCGCCAAGGCCGAGCGAGAGCTAGTTAAACTCAAAATTCTGCTGCATTTGCAGCACCACGTCGGCGAAATTTTTGAAGCCATTATTACCGGTGTCGAAGACTACGGTTTCTATGCCCAGCTCGTGCAATGGCCAATCGACGGGCTGGTCCGCACCGAAACGCTATCGTCTGACAATATCTGGTATTACGAAGAATCAAGCCGGTCGATTATCGGCAAGCGTGGCGGCCAGCGATATCGGCTGGGCGATCGCCTCCGCCTGCGGATCATTGATGCCGATATCGACCGTCGCGACCTTCTCCTCATGCCCGCCGATCTACCTTACGATGCCTCAAAAATCATCATCAGGCGTACGACTGCCCCAGTTCGCGGCGGCCGCCCCGGTGGCGAACGTCGGGGCAATGCCGATCGCCCGAAAACCGGCCCATCGAAGTCATTCAAGCCAAAAACCGTTGCCCCCAAAGGCAAATCACAGGGCCGAATCCGCGGCGCCAATAAAAAGTCACGCAAGAAACGATAATCCCGGGCTGACCTGATCGTGGCTCATCTCCTGCGTTTACTCTGTGGCTTCGTGCCTTTGTGAGAAAAAAATCCTGACTCTCCTGCTTCCAGATCACAAAATCGCAACAGTTAAAATATTACAATCAAATAAACTTACAGGATTGCGCAGATAAGGGCAAATCCCCCTGATTCTGCCGATTCCATTTTACTTGACACCCCCATACAGCCGATACAAAATCAAGATGTGTCCACAAGGCCATGTGGTGGCTGGTGTGCGATTTACTATTCGCCACTGGCTGAGGGAATCCCGGTGCAATTCCGGAACGGCCCCGCCGCTGTAACCCGATGACGACAGGTGGCAATAAATCCGGGGTGGCTGATAATCGCCCTGATTTTGCTGATAGCCATTGTTCTGAAATTGGCGTGATTTCATCAAATCACACAAATGCGGAATGAGAAGGCTCGCCACCCGAGTCGGGAAGTCAGAAGACCGACCCATGGCCTGTGTCAGTTGTAACTTGCGCGGGCGAGTTCTTTTGACGTGGTATTGCTCGATAAAGTCACTATGGCAGTGGACAAACCTCTTTTTTTTGGAAGTCGCACAGGCTTCCCAATCAGTTGGTTTCTCCATGGTGCGCCTGCTGAAATAGCCATTCCGGCCTGATCGTTTTTTGATCATCGCCGAAATCTCCAGCCCAGCAGGAAAATGAGGGAGGAACGCCATCAAATGCCATGCGAAATTGCGCGTGGTTTGAGGCGAGGATCCGGATTCTTTCATTCCGGCCGATTGCGTCAAGCTTTTACACTCATCGAACTTCTGGTTGTTATTTCGATCATCGGCGTGCTTGTCGCCCTGCTTTTGCCCGCTGTCTCCTACGCCCGAGAAGCCGCCCGGCGTGCCAGCTGCCTGAATAATCTCAAGCAAATCGGCATCGCCATGCAGGGTTATCACGAATCAAATCGCATCTTTCCGCCAGGCTGCGTGCAGTTTCGCATCAAAGCCCGGCCCCAGCATGTTCAGCTCGCCTGGTCGCTCTATGTTCTGCCATTTCTTGAGCAGAAAGCACTTTACAATAGTACAAATCTTTACCTCGCCTTTGATTCTGCCGCCAATACCACGGCAGCAAGCACAATCATCAACAACTATCTCTGCCCTTCC
>JBILGL010000119.1:0-9623 GCA_044351075.1 Isosphaeraceae bacterium
ATCGTCTTACAAATGCCTTTCTGGGTGATGTGGGGCAGTATTTTTCCCCCAGCAGCACTTGCTCTATCTGACCTGTCGCGGCAGGCAATTGCATATCCAGATACCGCAGTGCATCTCATATCAATTGCCGGATTAATGCTCTGGCCTGCCTTGAAGTGGAAATGGAATCGATTCACAGCTTTACAACTTATTACCGGCGTCATTGTCTGGATCATCTTTGAGCCAGACCTTCGGCCCAATGGCCCTGTCTTTTATCGTTTCCTTGGGCCGCTGATGCAAGCATACGCACTGATTCCGGCTTTGAAATGGCTCTACCTGATTGCATTTCTGGCTGCATGGAAATTGCTCTGGGATCTTGCAGTGGAGATGCTCTGCAACAGGCTCGAAATAACACAGCAGGCATTGCTGGCCGGGGTATTTCTATTTTTAGGCGGGATCATGAAGAGCCCATTGGCTTTTGACCGATACGCCGCTTTCTTTCTGCCTTATCTTTATCTCGTTGTTGCCGGAACGCTTGAAAAAAGAGCCTGGCCACGCGATATTGCTCTCTCAGGCTGGGTTGTTTTGACCGCTCTCATGATCGGCCGGATCCTTTGACAATCAATCCGGATTTTACTTTCGAATTCGCCCAGGATCGCCAATAATTACATTTTTCTGATCTGTAGCTTTAACCTGATCCAGATACTATCAGTGATCTTTTCAATCATGTTGTTATCGATGTCTTAAAATTTCGATAATAATTATTGCAAGCTCAGCTTATTTTCTTTGGCCCTAAGATTACACTTTTAAGCTGATTCTTCTGCCAGGCTCGCCGCCTGTCTTCGCAGGGCACCTAATAATTCGAGAAAAGGTTCGGCAAGTGGTAATAATTCAACAGAACCTAATAACAATTCTTCCGCATTTCCATTAATTTTTATTATGATCATTCCGAATTCATCAATACTGCGATCAACAAGCCCACGATCCCACATAATAAGAATAGCGGCCACCGCATGACTTACTGAGGCACGTCTCCATGATGATTTTAAAGGCAGATAACGTTCAAGTCGATCGGCATAATAACTATAAATTTCATTTACAAGTGCTTCACAATGTTCATCATTACGATGATAACAATAATCCATCAAGCGGCCATGCCAGTTCAGATTCAGGACGTCTGCTTCATTGTCATTCACGTCTTGAAACCTCCGGCCGATGCCAACCGTCATCACAACTGTGTGTTGTGGATAACCACTACTATCGGATTTTATCCCAGACGGCAAGAGCAAGTTCAATAATTGAGACGCACCAAACTTTCCTCAATCAGAATGAAAACCGGTTTATCCGGCATTTCCTGCCAAGTTCTCTACGGGCAAAAACCCGATAGAGACATCTGGTAATCTGGCTTAATAACGATAAGCGTTTTGCATCAGATCTCGGTTTACAGCGATGCTGACTTCCCACATCCCGATTTCAAACCTTTACATTCAGGCCGATTTCCGTTTAAATGATGACTAAAGGCCTTGTATTATGGCATATCGCTCGAATGACCGGATGGATCCCATGTCAACTCCCTCTACGCCCAATCGTCCACGCACCACGCCGGGGGCCTATACCGCCGAGTCGATCACCGTTCTGGAAGGGCTTGAGGCCGTTCGGAAACGGCCGGGGATGTATATCGGCGGGGTCGATTCCGCCGGTTTTCATCACTTGCTCTGGGAAGTGGTTGACAACGCTGTGGACGAAGTCCTAAACGGACACGCCACAAGAATTAACGTCTCCATCGCGGCCGATGGCCGCTCGGCCACCGTTTCTGACAACGGCCGCGGTATCCCCGTCGATATCCACCCGAAAACCGGCCGAAGTGCGCTGGAAGTGATCTTCACCACGCTTCATGCCGGCGGCAAATTTGATAACGATGCCTACAAGGTCTCAGGCGGCCTGCACGGTGTCGGGGCGAGTGTCGTTAATGCTCTGTCCAGCGAGCTAAATGTCGAGGTCAAGCGCGACGGCTTCCTGCATCGCCAGTCGTTTCATCGCGGCAAGCCGGCCGGCGACGTTAAACGAGTCGAGCCCGCGCGTGGCACCGGCACGACGGTAACTTTCACGCCCGACGTCGAAATCTTTCGCGACCAGAAGTTCGACCTCAAGACAGTCACCGATCGGCTGGACGTTAAAGCCTTTCTAAACAAAGGCCTTACGATCAACTTTACAGACGATTCAACCGGCCAGCAGACGACCTTCCATCATGCCGGCGGCGTGGCCGATTATCTTGACAGCATTCAGTCCAAAAGCGAGGACGCTCGCGTCGCCCCGACCGCTTTCGTGCTGGAACAGGCACAGTCGGCCGATGGCCTGCGGGTTGATCTTGCGCTGGCCTGGACGGAATCAACCAACGAATCAGTCATCTCGTTTGTCAACACCATTCCGACCCGCGATGGCGGCACTCACGAGCAGGGCCTGCGTGAAGCCGTTCATTCAGCCGTTCGCATGTTTTTAAGTAAATACGAGCTGGTTAAAAAAGGGCTTGAGATCAAAAGCGAAGATATTCGCGAAGGGCTCTCAGCCGTGCTCTCCATCTGCATGGGCAACCCCCAGTTTCAGGGGCAGACCAAAGATCGCCTGAACAACGCTGAGGCGAAAAGCGCCGTGGAATCGCTCGTTCGGCCCAAGCTGGAAGCCTTCATGCTGGCCAATAAGTCGATCGGCGACGCCATTGCCGAACGCGTGATCAGGGCCGCTCGGGCCCGCGAGGCGAGCCGGGCTGCCGCGAGCCAGGTGCGGCGAAAGACGCCGACGAGCAATCGCCTGAATTTGCCCGGCAAGCTGCACGACTGCGACACCAACAATGCCGATATTTCGGAACTCTTTATTGTGGAAGGAGATTCGGCAGGCGGGTCGGCCAAGCAGGGGCGGGACCGAATCTATCAGGCCATTTTGCCACTCAAGGGTAAAGTGCTGAACGCTGAGCAGGCGACAAAATCAAAAGTTGTTGAAAATAAAGAACTTACAGATATCGTGGCAGCCCTTGGCTGCGGCATGGACGACAAATTCGACCGCAACCGCCTGCGTTATGGCAAAGTCATCTTCCTGACCGATGCCGATTCTGATGGCCACCATATCGCCACACTGCTGATCACTTTTTTCTACCGCCATTTGCGCCACCTGATCGAAGAGGGCAACGTTTATCTCGCCTGCCCACCGCTTTACAAGATCACCTGGGGGCAGCAGACCTTCTGGGCTGCCGACGACAAGGCCAAGACAAGCATCCTTGATCAACTGCCAGATAACGCCAAGCCGAACATCACCCGGTTCAAAGGTTTGGGTGAAATGCCGGCGAAACTGCTCTTTGAAACAACACTCGACCCGGCTCGCCGGCGTCTTCTGCGAGTGACTTTGCCTGACGACGATCGCCCCTATGCCGAACGCACAATCACAGAACTGATGGGTAAAGAGCCAGACGCCCGCTACCGCTTTATCATTAACGAAGCCTACACCGCCAGCGAAGAGGAGCTGGATGTGTAAAACATCAAACGATCATAGCCGGTGCTATTAGAAATAATTAAATTGTATTTCAATGTATTTTGACTGAATCTTTGATTTCATTATTAATTTTAGGTTTTATTAGAGAATTGCAACTAATTTGATCTCAATAATTTAATATTCTGCACGAACGATCGCCAAAACCAATTAAAAAACAATTCATTGAAATGAAATATTGCACAATTTCAATTATCTTCTGGCCTGAATCGGGGAATAATCGGGCCTTCGTTTTCAAACGGCGATGGCTTGAATCCTTTCATTTCATAATCGACAAGCGTGGCGGGAATCTCTTCAAAAAAATCGGCCGTACCGCCATGTGGAACAGCCCCACGCGAGCCACCAAAGAAGATCGGTGTGCCGAATTTGTCGCCGACGCGTGTCAGAATCAGCTCGTCTTTGGCCCGCGTCATTGCCACATAAAGAATGCGGCGTTCTTCTTCGATCGAATCGAGGTCATCAAGCGAATAGGAGTAAGGATAAACGCCCGGCTGCACCTTCATGATGTAGCAGATTTTACTCTCTGTGCCCTTGGCCGAATGAACGGTGATCATCGTCAAGGCGTCTTTATTTTTGGTTTTGCTGTCAACCGTGGCACTGACGGGATCAAGCGTGTAAGTATCGAGAAAAGCCTCAACGGATCGGTGTTTTTTGGCCAGCGTGACGAGCAAATTGTAGTCCTGCGAGCGTTTTTTCCAGTCAGGGTGGCGTTTTTTCTGAATCGGGTCGAGCGTTTTAACGCACTCTTCAATCATTTTCGCCGGGCTTGGGCCGGCAGCCACAACATTTTTCAGGGCCTGGACGATCAAATCGGCATCAGGAATGGTGCCTGCAAATCGCAGAATGACCGGCAGTTTTTCAATCACTTCCCCCGGGCTTTTCAGCACACTGATCTGGTCAATTGCCGCATTGGCCGTCACCTCGCCCACCCGGTTAAAGAGCCTCAGAAATCGGCTCCAGCCCAGCTCGTCCGTCGGCGAAACCGCTGCCCGCACCATGGCCAGCAAGTCTTTCACATGGGCGGCTTCCATCAGCTTCGTGCCGCCAATAAAGACGTATTCTACGCCCTTCGAAGCCAGAGCAGCTTCCAGGTCGCGTGCCAGCCAGGCCGCCCGCACCAATACCATGATTTCATTGAGCTTGGTGCCTTCATTGACGCGCTGAACGATGTCGGTCGCGATCCAGTTGGCCTCTTCGGCCGAGCTGTCAAATTCAATAAACTGAGGCTTTGTGCCGCCGCCTCGATGGGCCACCAGCTTTTTGTCGTAATTGACCTTTCTGGATTGCTCCAGCAGCCAGTTGGCCAGATCAAGAATGGGCTGGGTGCTACGGTAATTTGTCAACAGTGGTACAACGTGCGAATTCCTGACGCGTTCCTTAAAACTGTGGACGTTTTTAAAATCTGCCCCTCGAAAGGAATAGATCGACTGGGCATCGTCGCCTACGCAGTAGAGCATGGCCGGGTCGCGAAGGCCGTCCAATATCAGCCACTGAATTGGGTTCGTGTCCTGCATTTCGTCCACGAGAATGTGATCATATTGACCGGCGATTCGGCGGCGAAGGTCGTCCATGCTGGGGCTGTGCAGGGCCCGGGCGAAGAGATAGAGCAGATCGTCGTAGTCAACATATTGTCGGAGCCGTTTGCGGGCCTCATAACCTTGGTAAACCCGCATGATCTGATTAACCTGAGTCGCTTCCGTGTAATTGTTTTTCCTGAGGTATTCTTCGAAATGAATATTTGTATTTCGCGAATAGCTCATCAGTTCGGCAATTTCTTTCGTGTTTGGAAATCGCAGATCCTGCTTGGAAATCAGAGAGCCGCGAATCATGCCCAGCAGCTCAAGCTGGTCGTCGCGGTCGAGCACGGTCATCCGGTCAAGCCCAAACGCTTTCGGATAATGCTTCATCGTGTGCAGGCAAAAGGCGTGAAACGTGCCGGCACGAATGCCATCGGCCGCTGGACCAACCTGATTTTTCAGGCGGCTGATCATCTCGCTTGCAGCTTTTCGGGTAAAGGTCAGGGCGAGAATTCGACTGGCATCAACACCCTGAGCCATCAGAAAAGCGGCCCTGGCAATGATTGTGCGGGTTTTGCCCGTACCGGCCCCAGCCAGCACCAGCAGGTGACTTCCCTGATGCTCGGCCGCCCGGGTCTGTTCCGGATTAAGCTTCATGCCAGCCTCGTGAAATGCAATTCTATTGAAATAGAGATGCCGGAAAGGACTATCCTTCCCGGCCATGATCAATTGAAATTTAATCTGACTGGCGTCAAATCAATATTTGATCAGCGAAATGATTTCATCAGGATGCAGCTTCGCCGCCCCACCCAGAAAGCCAAGTTCAATCAGAAATGCGCAGGCGGTGACTTCGGCACCAACACTTCGCACCAGATCTGCACAGGCCTTCATCGTGCCGCCGGTGGCCAGCACGTCGTCGATCAGAAGCACGCTGTGGCCTTTGGAAAAAGCATCAGAGTGAATTTCCAGCCGATCCTTGCCATATTCCAGGTCATAGTCGATCCCGACTTTGTCGTAGGGCAACTTGCCGGGCTTGCGAATCGGCACAAAAGGCACGTTCAGGGCAAGCGCCACGGGTGCGCCGAAGATAAAACCACGCGCCTCAGCAGCGGCCACGGCGTCAATCCGGCCTTTTTTGGTGGCCGATTCCGCGATGCGATCAACGGCGACACGCAGGGCATCGGGGCTGGAGAGCAGGGGGGTAATATCCTTGAAAAGGATGCCCGGCTTGGGAAAGTCGGGAATGTCTCGCAGGTAACGCGTCAGGTCGAATGGTTCAGCCATCGTCTCACTCTTCATCCTTCATTAAGAAAGCGAAGCGAGCCACTTTGCCAGGCATCGAGCGAAAGAATATATGGTGCCTGTCAGTCGTTGCCCTGGTCCGTGTCAGACTTTGCCCGTCCGCTTGAGCCAGATTGTAGCAAACTCCGGTCGAAGGGGGCAAACCCTTGAAAGAACTTTGTCGAAAATGGCGAACCACCAGGCGCAGGCAAGGGCACAGGGATTGGCACCACGGGGGCAGGGTCCTGCCCGCCAATCTCCTTCGGGCCTATCACCGGCTCGCGCACCATGGGCAGTGGGTAGTTCAGAACGGCCATGCCCGTCAGGCCCTGAAGGCCACTACTTGGAGGAGATGCCTGCATTTGATACTTCGATTTTCCATTTTGAGCAGATTCCGACGATGTGCCACCGCCGCCCGGCTTTTCATCGGCAGACCAGGGCAGAATTGGAATCGGCACGGGTTGAACGGTCATCTGCGGCAGCACCAGGCCCATGAATTCCGGCTTTTTCTTGTGCGAGCCAGACTGAATCGGCCCCAGCCCACCTATAAAAAGATTCTTGGAATTGGCATAGGCCGAAGAGGTGCCGGACGTCCACACAACACCACCACTGGCACGGTCATAGCCAAACAAAGCAAGCTTCGAAAGGGCATATTGATCGTTTTTCTTCATCAGGGCGATTTCCGGCACAGTGCCTGTGGGCATACCCGTAAGTGTTGCAGGAATAGTCATTTGTGGAATACCAATGAGGAAATTATGATCCTCCGTGCCGTAAGCCCCGACACGGGCCTCAACAATGACAGCAGCCTGCTCGGGCTTTTCCACAAGGCGAACGCCACGAACGAGCATCGCCTCGCGGATGGAAGAAATGATCCAGCCCTTATCAATCGCTTCAATATTTTTCGGATCAAAATGGACCGGCACACCCTGCAGGGGGCTGAAATCGATTCGACCCAAAGCCTGATCAAATGCGTCGGTCAGAAGAATCTGTTCCGTTCCCGTGCGTGGTGTATTGGTATTGCGCACGGTGCCGCAGCCAGATTGCCAAAGCGAGACAATCAGGAAGAGCAGAAAATGTATTCGGCGATTAACTTTAGCGGCATCCATGCCTGTAAAGCCCACATGAGTTTTGCTGCCGGCCTGCCGACAATGAGATTCAAAGCCGTAACAATGCCGGACGATCCTCAGATAAGGAATTATGACCAGATCCGTCGAACGGTCAAGGGGAATTTAACATTTATTAATAAAATGCAATCATTACACAATTTTGAAACTTTTTCCGACAAATCGCCGGAATTCTGCCATCGCCGACAATCATATTTCAATAGTAATTTTCCTATAAATTCTGATTTCATTCAATCAAAATTGTAAAGAAGATAAAAAATGTCAGCCGGAACCGAAAAAAAAGGCTACTCACATTGGCTAAAGAGCATAGTCGAGCGTTTTCGGGTCTGTTTCAAACACAAGGGAGATTTTACAGATGGCATTACTAACACGTTGGGAACCTTTTGCCGGCCTGCCACAGGAATTGACAAGATTCAGGCGTGACATTGACCGCATGTTTACGCAGTTTGCCTCGCCCTCACTTGCCTGGCCGGCTGATCAAATTGTCAATCCGGCTATAAATGTATCGGAAGATGACAATTTCATTTATGCCGAAGCCGAAATGCCGGGGCAGAAAATTGAAAATCTGGATATCACCATCACAGGTGAAAATCGGTTAACCATCAAGGGTAAGCGCGAGCCATACGCACCTGAAAAAGCTCAGTGGCATCGACGCGAACGCCCTTTTGGTGCATTTCAACGAGTGATTGAATTGCCGGTCGCCATGGATTCAGGCTCAATTGAAGCAACTCTTGAAAATGGCATTCTCTCGCTGAAAATGGCCAAAAGCCCGAAGGCCAAGCCCAAGCGTATTGAAGTTCGATCGGAATAATCGGCGGCCACACACAATTGTATTTCAATTCTGAACACTTAATGAACCTTTAAATCAAGGAGGTGCCAATTGGCACAGTCAACTGAACTGAAAGCGCAGCGTGCCGCCGAACCGGCCCGCGTGGAACCAACCCGTTCGCAATTCTGTTTCACGCCCAGAGTCGATATTTATGAGACAACCGAACACGTCTTACTACTATGTGATGTTCCGGGGGCGAAAGCTAATGAAATCGAAGTCAAATTTGAAAGAGGTGAATTAACACTCATGGCGCGGGTTACACCTCGCACCAGACCCGGCAAGTATATGGCGGAGGAATACGAAGTTGGCGATTTTTATCGCACTTTCTCCATTAATCCGGAAATTGATCACGAGAAAATCACGGCCGAATGCCGCGAAGGTGTATTGAAAGTGACATTGCCAAAGCTGGAATCAGCCCGGCCACGGCAGATTGTCGTTAAATCAGGCTGATTCGACTTTCAATACTGGACCGCACTTCATTTCATTGCAATCTCTCACACAAGGAGAAATACAATAATGGCATCTCTATTACCATGGCGTCGTCACCGGGCCGAGCTTGCCGGCGATGGCAGTTCCTATAACACGCTGCGTGACTTCCCGACACTCCTGCGGCGCATGCAGGGCGAATTTGAAGGCATGTTGCAGCGATTTGCATCGGATCTGCCCGCCAGTTCGCTCGCCGATGGCTGGCATTGGGGCCTGGAAATGACTGAAACCGATGACTGCATCGTCATTCATGCCGAGGCGCCGGGCTTTGAGGCCAGCGATTTCGACATTCAAGTCAGTGGCAACAGGCTGACGCTCAATGCCTGCCGGAAAAAGGAGGCGAAAACCAAAACCGCTGAATATCACGAACAGCGTGAATGCTACGAAGCAATAACGCTGCCCGGCGGGCTCGATACCGACAAAATCGACGCGAAATATCATAGTGGCGTGCTTGAGCTGAGTATTCCGAAAACGGCGGAATTCAAGTCGCGCAAGGTAAAGGTCAAGAGCAGCTGAGAAAAGGAGGACAAACAACATGAACGACAACGAATTGAAACGCGAAGTGGAGAGCGAGCTTCAGTGGGAGCCGAGCGTGAATGAGTCGCAAATCGGCGTGATCGTTAAGGATAGCATCGTCACACTCACTGGCCATGTTCCCTCATTCACCCAGAAATATATGGCCGAAAAGGCGGCCAAGCGAGTTTATGGCGTAAAGGCTGTGGCCGATGAGCTGGAGGTGCAATTGCCCGGCGATTTCAAACGAACCGATGAAACCATCGCGCACGATTGCATTAATTCGCTGAAATTCAATTACTCTGTGCCTGAAGACAAGGTCAAAGTCGTTGTTTCAAACGGCTGTGTGACACT
>JBILGL010000621.1:0-2812 GCA_044351075.1 Isosphaeraceae bacterium
CCGATGTCACAGGATTCGCTTTGACTCCGGCTGCCCAGAATGTGCATCGAGCGGCAATTTTCTCATCACCTACCTTGACCCAGCCATCACCGACTTCCGTAACTCGCGTTTTGAGCCTTACTTCTACGCCCATTTTCACGAGATCTGCCAAGGCTCTGGCCGATAGCTTTTCAGGCATTGACGGCAGCAGGCGGTCAGCCGATTGGATAATGATAACACGTGTCAGAGTTGTATCGATATTGCGAAAATCACGTGGTATCGTCTGGGTTGCAATCTCACGCAAGGCACCAGCAAGCTCAACGCCCGTTGGTCCACCACCAACGACAATAAAAGTCAGGTCGGCGCGGCGATTTTCAATATTGGCTTCCATCTCGGCGGCTTCAAAGGCCACAAGCACCTGACTACGAATTCTAAGGGCGTCTTCAATCGTCTTGAGCCCTGGGGCGTAGGTGGCCCATTCGTCGCGGCCAAAATAGGTGTTGGTCGCACCACAGGCGAGAATCAGATAGTCGTAGTTGGCTTCACCCTTTGGAAAAATAGCGACCTTACGTTCAAGATCGATGCCTGTCAGTTCATCCATCAGGACATGAACATCTTTTCGCCGACGGAATATGGATCGAATCGGATAGCCGATATCAGCCGGTGAGAGGGCGGCCGTGGCCACCTGATAGAGCAGCGGTTGAAAAGTGTGGTGATTGCGGCGATCAACGAGCCAGATTCGAGCCCCGGAGCCGGCCAACTGGCGAACAGCGGCAATGCCGGCGAAACCACCGCCGACGACCAGTACTTCCTTGCCCTGAAGCGATCCGGCATTGTTTGGTCTGTTTTTCATCTGTCAGCGCCTGACCATCAGGAAGATGTTCATGAAAAAAGCCGCCCCACAGGCGGCCAGATTCACAATTATAGTTCAGACGACGCCCGATTAATAGGAATTGACTTCCTCTGCCCCGCCTTCTTCGGGCGGAGGGGCCTCACCTTCACGAACGCGGGAAATACCGTGAATGATCCGGTGGGCATGCGCCAGATCCTGAGCATACCAAGACTTCGGCCCGAAAGGCCGAATGTGAATTCCGATCGGAATCTTATTTCCATTGGAATCGGCATGGTTGCCGCCGGTGGAATCAATGACAAGTGGTGTACCGTCGGGCGACTGGCCCACAACACCAAGAAACATAATCACATGAGCAATCTTGCCGCCCTTATTACGGATATAGAGCAGATCAGCCGGCTGAAGTGTGCGTACCAGCTCTTCGTAAGGCCGTTTCTCGATCCGCTCAAGCGTGAGAATACCTCGCCCGCCAGGGCCGCGAACGGTCGTTCGATCACCCTGCTGGTGAATGCCGGTATCAAGCTTGATACCGAGACCGTAGTTGTAATAAAAAGAGCTGAAATTGCTGCAATCCACACCTTTGGAATTCCGCCCATAGGCGACCTTTTTCCATGGCCAGTTTTCCGGTGGGTTCCAGTCCGGGATGTGATGGTGCTGATAAGGTGTGCCAATCCACCGGCTGGCCGTGAAGATGACCCGATCCTGCAACCATTCCAACGATCGGCGACCGATCCCCGGGCATGGCGGATACTGGCGGGCAACTGGCCCCCAGGGGCCAAACTTACGCCTTATCTCGGGCGAATACCACTCCCGGTGTGGCGTGTCTGACTCATACTCGGGGCTTCTCCATGGGTTTTCGTTAAACCCTTCTGCAAGATCATGTTCTGGATGTCTGAACTTGAGTCGATAGGGCGACTCATAGCCTTTCTGAAACGGCTCGGCTTGCAATTGGCTATAGCATAGTGGCCCCGGAATCAAACCGGTGGCGACACCAAAACCGGCAAATGCCGATGATCGAAGCAAGTGGCGACGGGACTGATTCACAATAGTTGCTCTCTCAAAGTCTTAAGTTCAAAGTTTACTGTGGTTTACTCGTCTGAGATTTCGGGCTCACGGTCGAGCTGTTCTTCCAGCGATTCCGTGCCTTCAAGCGTGTGTTCCATACCCTCAACAAGGTCCGGAAGACTGGCAAACGCATTCACGATCCCAAGAATCAGCATCCCGTGGTGTGCCCCGATATTGATGCCGGGAATGTCGTCTAAAAGTTCAGAACCGATTTCTATTGCCGAAGTTATGACAAGAATGACGCCGACCGAGAGCTTCGTCCACGGATTTTCAATAAATTCCTTGATCGGCTTCAGGCGATGATACCACTTGTGCTTTGCATTCTGAGCTGGTTTGGCAGGTTGACTCATGTTTATTTACTCTCACTCAATTCAGGAAAGATCTATTGCACGGGTCAGAAGAAAGCTGGTCATCGATCGACTTTGTTTCACTTCTTCTTGATAAGTAAAAGGCTCAAATTCACCCTCATTTTTTTGAAAAAAAGGGTGAATTTTGATCCAAATCCAAGAAGAGAGCACAAGAAACCGTTTTTTACTTTGAGCCGGAGTCTTCAATCGAGCCAACGGAATTGCTACTACCACCATTTCCGCCGCTGTTGTTACCACGAAGTGTGGTTGAACCGCCGGCATTTCCGCCACGAGCTGGCGAGCTTGGTGTCTCAACATCAATGAATACAAGCGTTTCCGTCTGTGTGGGAACCGTGCCGGGAATTCGCAGATTCAGAAAACCGTTCTTGTTTTTCAGAAGAAGTCCCGGATGAATCCCGCCCGAAATCAGCAGCGTCTGCTTCAAATTCCAGCGAACTGTCTGAACCAGGCGGCTACCGACCACCTCAGGCACGTCAATCGTGGCCTCATTGGCACCCTGTTCCCGGCTGGCAAGCACACGCGTTTTTATCGTGCTCTTGAGCGTATCACA